>NZ_JAQWGB010000084.1 GCF_029238425.1 Flavicella sp. | reverse complement strand
GGAGAAATAATCACCAATGGAAATTTCCCTATATGCTCTGAAAACTTTTCATAAGCTTTTCCATTTCTCTTAATTATTTTCTTCTGACCTTTTTTTAGACTACATAGAATCACCTCTTCTCTATCATCAACATCGTAATTTCCTTCTAACATAAAAAACTCCTCCCCATGTCGAATATTCTGAACTGCCACCGAATTAAAATAACTTTTAGCAAATGACAAATAGTAAATAGCATCCAAGACATTGGTTTTCCCAACTCCGTTATCGCCAACAAAACAATTTATCTTTTCCTGGAAATCAAACACTTGCTGTGTTAAGTTTTTATAATTCACTAAAGATAATTTGCGCAGATACATAGTTCTAAGGTCGTATAAATAAGAGGGCGCAAATTATTAAAAGTTTTGCGAAAAAGAGACTTTTTAAATTCAATTAAAAAAACTATTTTTGCTTGCTTATAAATCGAAAACAAATTAAAATACTTATTTATTTCGATGAAAATAAACCAAAAAAGAAAAACAAGAATAGATGGCAACATACAAGAAGAAAGGACAAAAAAAAGTTAAAAGTGCACCTGTAGATCATATTGAAGAAGAAAGCGCTACTGCTGAAGTATTCAAAAACTTAGAGGAAAGCGCTTCTAGATCTGAACAATGGATTGAAAAATACCAAAAGCCATTATTCTCTGGATTGGTACTTGTTGTTGTTCTTATCTTAGGATACATTGCCTATAATGCTTACGTAATTGAGCCGAAAGAACAAGAAGCTGCGAATGAATTGTCTTTCCCTAAGGAAAACTTTGAAGAAGCGATCAATGCTACTACCGATGCGGAATCTTTATTCAGCTTAGCCTTAGAAGGAGCTAATGGAAAATATGGATTTGTGGATATCGCTGATAAATACAGTGGAACAAAGGCTGGAAACTTAGCCAACTATTACGCAGGTCTTTCCTACTTAAAAACAAATGATTACAAAAATGCAATTGCATATTTAGAGAAGTTTTCTTCTAGCGACGCTTTATTAAGTCCAGCTGCATTAGGAGCTATCGGAGATGCATTTGCTGATTTAGATCAAAACGATGATGCTTTGTCTTATTACGAAAAAGCAGCAAAAGTTCAGCCTAACGCTTCTACAACGCCTTTATACTTGCTAAAAGCCGGTAACACCGCTTTGGACTTGGGAGATGCAAAGAAAGCAGAAGGATTCTTTTCTGAAATCAAAAATAAATACCCAGAGTCTGCTTTAGCGGACAATATTGAAATGCACATCAATAAAGCAAAATACGCTCAAAACTAATAAGTATTTAAATACTTAACTCATACAAAATAGCATTTATGGCTACTACTGACTTATCAGCATATGACAAAAACACAGTTCCAAACGCGAAAAATTTTCGGTTTGGAATTGTTGTTTCTGAATGGAACGAATCAATTACAGAAGGACTTTATCAAGGTGCCGTTAAAGCATTATTGGATAACGGTGCACTAGAGAAAAACATTATCAAATGGGATGTTCCTGGAAGTTATGAGTTGATTTATGGAGCGAAAAAAATGGTTGCATCGCAAGACTTGGATGCTGTTATTGCTATTGGTAATGTTATCAAGGGAGAGACAAAACATTTTGATTTTGTCTGTGATGGAGTAACGCAAGGAATTAAGGATTTAAATATTATTCAAGACATTCCAGTTATATTTTGTGTACTTACAGATGACACCATGCAGCAATCTATTGAAAGATCTGGTGGTAAACATGGTAACAAAGGGGTTGAATGTGCCATAGCAGCGATTAAGATGGCTGTTATCAAAAATATCTAATCCAACATTACACGCTTACTCTCCTTACATTTTTGTTAATTTCTTTAACAAAGATTTCAAAGAATAGACTTTTATACCAACATTAATTTCTGTAATTTTGAGCATACAATCAAAATGAAATTTTATGTTCGGAACTCCTTTTAAACAAAGAGCTCATTACGTTTTCAACTACAAGCCTCGCTACTATAGCGAGCGCAAAGAGCGTTTGGAAAATTTAAAAGGAAAATATGCGGAAGATTCTGAAAACTCAGAAAACAAAGACTATAAAGTTTCCTTAGTAAAAAACAACTTAAAAAATGATTGGGCGAAATCAAAAAAAGGTCCCAATGACGGTGGTTCAAGTAAACGCTTGGCAATAATCATTGCGCTTTTAGTAGGGATCTGTGCCTATCTTTTTGAATTACACACACTTATTTAATGACAGACATTATACAATTGTTACCAGATCACGTAGCAAATCAAATTGCTGCAGGGGAAGTTGTACAACGCCCTGCTTCTGTTGTAAAAGAATTATTAGAAAATGCTATTGATGCTGGAGCTACCAGTATCAAACTTATCATAAAAGACGCAGGAAAAACATTAATTCAAGTTATTGATAATGGTAGCGGTATGACCATGACCGATGCTAGGTTGTGTTTTGAAAGACATGCCACCTCAAAAATTAAAGAAGCACAAGATTTATTCAACCTAAACACAAAAGGATTTAGAGGAGAAGCCATGGCTTCTATTGCGGCGATTGCTCATGTTGAATTAAAAACCAAACAAGATGGTCAAGAGATAGGAACATGCCTCAAAATTGAAGGTAGCAAAGTAACTTCACAAGAACCTGATTGTCCTGCCAAAGGAACGAGTGTTGCTGTAAAGAACTTGTTCTACAATATTCCTGCACGTAGAAATTTTTTAAAATCTGACACCATTGAAACCAGACATATTGTCAATGAGTTTCAAAGAGTTGCTTTAGCACATAATGATATCAGTTTTTCTTTTAATCACAACAATTCTGAAGTTTATAATTTAAAAGCTGGAAACCTTAAACAACGTATCGTGGGAGTTTTTGGAGGAAAAACCAACGAAAAATTAGTTCCTATTGCTGAAGATACTGATGTAATAAAAATAGACGGATTTGTTGCCAAACCAGAATTCTCTAAAAAGAAAAGAGGAGAACAATTCTTTTTTGTGAATGATCGATATATCAAAAGCTCTTATTTACATCATGCGGTTTCAAGCGCCTTTGACGGATTGCTAGGTAATGGGTACCACCCCTCTTACTTTTTATATTTAAGTGTTCCGCCAGAAAGTATTGATATCAATATACATCCTACCAAAACGGAGATTAAATTTGATAATGAAAAGATTTTGTATGCGATCATCCGAGCCACGGTAAAGCATGGTTTAGGTCAGTACAACGTATCTCCTGTTTTAGATTTCAACAGGGATGCCTCTATGGACACCCCTTATGCACTGGAGGGAAAAGAATATTCTTCTGAGCCAAAAATAGAAATTGATCCTAATTTCAATCCTTTTAAAACAGAAGTTGCCTCTAATTCTTTTAGCACTGCAACACAAACAAATAGCAATACCTACACCTCTCCTAGTTATAGTTCTAAATCAGATTTGCCAGAATGGGAATCTTTGTATTCAGAAACCACAGAGAATGACATTTTTGAAAGCCGAACAGAACCTATACAGGCGGAATTAGGGTTGGACTTGCAGGAAGAAGAAAAAGCAACAGGTAAAACCTTTCAAATTCATAATAAGTACCTATTAAGTACTATAAAATCAGGTGTCGTATTGATTCATCAAAATTTAGCACATCAGAGAATTTTATACGAAGAGTTTTTAGAAAACATAACGGTTAAAGAAGCTGCCAGTCAGCAATTACTTTTCCCTGTTGAAATTTCATTCACGAAAGAAGAAATTGAAATATTAAGAGAGTTGAAATTAGATTTGGAAAATACGGGTTTCCTTTTTGATAAGATTACAGATGATAGTATTATTGTAAAAGGTATTCCAACGTCTATTACTGAAAGTCAAATAACAATTATTATTGAACAGTTATTAGACGATATTAAAGAAGAAGTACCCGAAAGTAGCTTTAGTCAATTGGATATTATTTCAAAATCTTTGGCCAAATCACTTGCTATCAAAACTGGTAGTAAGCTTTCAGAAAAAGAACAAGAGAGTTTGGTTTTTAATCTATTCGCTTGCAAAGAACCATCTATCTCTCCTTATGGGAAAAAAGTTTTTGAAACTTTGACCATAGGTGAATTGGATAAAATTTTTAATTCAAAACTATAAAGTATTATGGGCAGGATTACAGAAAGTATCAAACATTTGATCATTATCAATGTTATTCTATTTATTGCTCCTCAATTTTTCAAAGGAATTGATTTGCAAACACTTTTTGCGTTGCACTTTCCTGGAAATCCAGAGTTCGGATTTTGGCAATATGTGACCCATATTTTTATGCACGGAAGTTTTTCCCATATTTTATTTAACATGTATGGACTTTGGGCATTTGGAACACCATTGGAACAAATGTGGGGACGAAATAAATTTTTGTTTTTCTATTTCTCGGCAGGAATTGGCGCTGGATTGATTTATACAGCTGTGAATTACTACCAATTCAATGGTTTTTATGAGCAGCTTATTTCTGATGGCCTTAGTAGTGGCGATATCCAAAACCTATTAGACACGGGGAAATATAATGCAAATATGGTTAGTTTATCTAACGAGGCATTGAGTGAATTTTTCAGTCTATACCATACACCTGCAGTAGGGGCATCTGGAGCTATCTATGGAGTATTAGTGGCCTTTGGTTTATCATTCCCTGAATCCAAATTAGCTTTGATATTTTTCCCAGTTCCTATTGCGGCCAAATATTTTATACCGGTCATGATTTTAGGGGATTTATTTTTTGGTGTTACCAAATACTCAATAGGAAACGTTGCCCATTTTGCGCATATTGGAGGAGCTTTGATCGGTTTTATCATTGCTTGGTATTGGAAAAAAAATCAATTCAAACGTTGGGACTAATCATATGAACAAATATCTAAATAAATACAATCAAGGAACTATTGTAGAAAAATTAATCTATATAAATGTTGGCGCATTTTTATTGACTTTTCTATTAAATTCTTTTGGATATTTGTTCCAATCCAATTCTAATTTGGTGATGAATTGGTTTTCAATGCCTTCGAATATTGACTATTTTATAACAAGACCTTGGAGTATTATCTCCTATGGTTTCCTTCATGCAGGGTTCTTTCACATACTAACCAACCTGCTGGTTTTATATTATATAGGTAATCTTTTCATTGATTACTTTACTCAAAAGCAACTATTAAGTTTTTATCTTTTCGGAACTGTTTTCGGTGGGCTACTTTATTTAGTGAGTTATACTATATTCCCTGCATTGCAAAATACAAATGCCACTTTGGTAGGTGCTAGTGCGGCAGTAATGGCAATTTTTATTGGTATTGCCACTTATATTCCTAATTACGAAATCAACATTAGATTTATTGGTTTTGTCAAACTCTGGAAGTTAGCAGCATTTTTTGTTGGGTTGGACTTAATTCAAATTCCAAGTGGAAATGCGGGGGGGCATTTAGCGCATCTTGGTGGAGCTTTATTTGGTTTTATTTATATGAGTCAGATTAGAAAAGGAACTCTTTCTTTCACCATAAAAAATCCGTTTAGTTCGCTGTTTTCAAAAAGAAGCAATTTACGAACTGTATATAAAGCCAAACGTAAAAAAGCAAAAACAAAAAACTCAAAACAAAGAAAATCCAACAGACCAACCAACCAGCAACAGATTGATGCTATTTTAGATAAAATCAGCAAATCCGGTTACGATTCATTAAACCAAGAGGAAAAAAACCTTTTATTCAAACAAGGAAAAAAGAATTCATGAAAAACCTTTCCTTCATAGATAAAGTAATTTTCTTTTTCAATTCACTTGCAGCAT
>NZ_JAQWGB010000010.1 GCF_029238425.1 Flavicella sp. | reverse complement strand
GGTCCTGTTAATCTAGAAAATAAATATATCTCACGAATCAACTCTTTAGAACCTACTGTAATTCCACCTAAAACTCTTCCTTGTCCATCGATCAATTTCGTTGCTGAATGTATCACTAAATCGGCTCCAAATTTTATAGGTTGTTGTAGATATGGTGTTGCAAAACAATTGTCGATAATCAACAATACATTGTGTTTTTTTGCTATTCTACTCAACTCCTCTAAGTCCAAAACATCCACACCAGGATTCGTAGGTGTTTCCGCATAAATAAACTTTGTGTTGGGTTGAATCAAGCTTTCTACTTTTTCTACTTCAGTTACTCCAAAATAAGAAGTTTCAATTCCCCATTTCGGAAAATACTTTGTAAACAAACCATGTGTTGCTCCAAAAACAGAACGTGCTGACACGATATGATCTCCTGAACTTAATAAAGCCGCAAACGTTGAATAAATAGCTGCCATCCCAGATGCAAAAGCAAAACCATCTTCGGCCCCTTCCATTTTACAAATCTTCTCGATAAACTCAGAAGTATTAGGATTGCTATATCTGCT
The DNA here is from genome assembly GCF_029238425.1 of Flavicella sp. Lineage (GTDB taxonomy): Bacteria > Bacteroidota > Bacteroidia > Flavobacteriales > Flavobacteriaceae > Flavicella. Next base: position 14,787 of record NZ_JAQWGB010000010.1, on the reverse strand, counting down.
ATATAAATCTCTTTCTTTTTCCTCAGCAAAAGAAGCACGCATTTCTTCAGCATCATCAAATACAAACCCCGATGTTAAATACAAAGGTGTTGAATGTTCTTTATGCTGCGTTCTTTCCGATTGCGTTCGTACCGCTTCCGTTTCAAAATGTCTTTTACTCATTATTTTTTATTTTAATTGTTGAACTGGTTTTATAAAAACTATCATTCAACAGATCAATATTTTATTTATTCTTTTAAAGTCCTCCCTCAGAAAGTCTTAATATATCACCAAATACACCTCTCGCAGTAACATGCGCTCCAGCACCTGCACCTTGAATCACAATAGGTCTTTCTCCATAAGATTCTGTATAAATCTCAAAAATAGAATCAGCTCCTTTGACTTGTCCTAGTGCTGAATCTGCAGAAACAGAAATCAATTTCACCTCCAAACTCCCCTTATCTTGAGACAAATCACCATGCAAATCACCTATATACCTGAGCACATTCCCTGGTTCTTGGTTTTGCTTTATTTCTTGATATACAGGATCAAACTGATCTAAATTATTTAAAAAAGTCTCCGTATCACCTGCTCTTAATTTCTCCGGAATTAAATTATGAATTTGCACATCAGAAAACTCATTTTTCAAATCCAATTCACGAGCCAAAATCAACAATTTTCTTCCTACATCATTTCCATTCAAATCTTCTCTAGGATCTGGTTCTGTAAACCCTTGATCTTTTGCTCCTTGTAATACCGTACTAAACTTCTCCTCATTTGCTGAAAAATTATTAAACAAATAACTCAAAGTCCCAGAAAAAACTCCTTTAATTCTTGTAATATTTTCACCTGAATGATGCAACATTCGAATGGTATCAATCAAAGGTAAACCTGCACCTACATTGGTTTCATACAAGTACGTTTTTTCATTTCGTTTTAATTCTTCTCTTAATCCTTCATAAAAATCATAAGAAATTGTATTTCCTATTTTATTAGAAGAAACCAAATTAAATCCTTTTTGAACCAAAGGAATATAATTCTCTACAAACTGAGCATTGGCAGTATTATCAACAGCTATCAAATTTTCTAAATGATATTCATTTGCAAAGGCAGCAACCTCTTCAACAGTTTTAGCTACTCCTTCATGCTCTAATTCATTCTTCCAATCCGAGGCTATTCCATTCGCATTTAAAACTACTTTTTTAGAGTTCGCAACTGCAAATACATTTAAATCAACTCCACGTCTTTTTAATATTTTCGCCTTACTTTCTAAAATTTGATCTACCAAAGTCCCCCCTACTAAACCAACACCGAATATGGCTATATTTATTTTTTTTGCTACTCCAAAAATCTCGCCATGAATCACATTTACCGCCTTGTGTAAATTTTTATTCTTTACCACTAAGCAAACGTTTCTACCTGCAACAGTATTATTCATTAACACAGGTTCAATACTATTACGTATCAAGGCACTGTAAGAGCTATTAAAGGATGCCAATGTTTTTCCTAAAGTTGAGATAATAGCAACATCTTTTTCAACACCAATCTTAGTAACATCTTTACTTAAAAAATCAAGATTGAATTCATTTGCCAAAGCCTCTCTAGCTTTTCGTGCTTGAGTCCCATCTACAACAAAACTGATCCCTCTCTCAGAAGAACCTTGTGAAATAATACTCACACTAATATTATCCTTCTGCAAAGCTGTAAATACTCTAGCATCTACACCTACTTTTCCTAAAAGTCCTTTTCCTTCAAGATTAATCAAAGCCATGTTTTCTAGAACAGAAATTGCCTTAATTCCATCTTTGGATGCATGATCATTAGTAATTAAAGTTCCTTTATTGCTAGCGTCAAATGTATTTAATATTCTCAATGGAATTCCTTTTTCTGTCAAAGGAATCATTGCTTTTGCATTTAAAATATAAGCACCAAAATTCGCCAATTCATTTGCCTCTTTGAAGGATAGGTTTTCAATCTTTTTAGCATTTGGAACCAGGTCAGGATTCGCAGTATAAATACCATCTACATGGGTATAATTTTCCAACTCATCAGCTCCTAAATAACTCGCCAATAAAGCGGCAGAATAATTACTTCCATTTCTACCTAAAGTAGTTGTTTCGTTTTCTGTATTTGAAGCAATAAAACCAGTTACTATTTGAACTTCAGAACTATTGCAATTCTTAAAAAACTCAACCACATTGTATTTTGAAATATCCTCCAACAACTCCGCTTCTCCAAAAGTGGCATCGGTTTTCAATAACTCTCTAGAATCAACAAAATTAGCCTTTACCCCCTTGGAATTCAACAAAGAAACGACCATTTTAGCAGATAATAATTCTCCATATGCCAATACCAAATCCTTAATTTTAGGACTGTAATCACCTAAAAGGTTTACCCCTTCAAATATTTTCTCTAGAAAAGAAAACTCCTCAGAAAAATCGGCTTTTGGATTGGGCTCTAATTGATATTTCTTGAAATCTTCAAAAGCCTGTTTGTAAGCAGTACTTTTCTTAGATTTTTCTAAAAGCTTCTCTAAATCATTTGTTGAGCTTCCCCTAGCTGAAAGTACTACGATATTTTTTTCCTTATTGTTTATTTTGGAAACAATAATTTCTAAAACACTCGCAAGACCTTGTCCGTTTGCTAAAGATTTACCTCCGAATTTAATTACTTTCATGGCTTATATGTATGTCACTTTAAAAAGTGAATTCTTACTTTATTAATTTAAAAAACATCTTTTAACAGATTTTTCAACTGAGCATCCTCAACCAAAAAACCATCATGTCCGTGCAATGATACTATTTCTTTATAAACACTATCAATTCCCAATTCGTCTAAAATATTTTTTGTTTCAATATTTTCTTGAGGGACAAAAAAGAAATCTGAATCTATTCCTATCTGTATAATTTTCGCTTTGATCAAAGGTGCAACCTCTCTAAAACTTCCTCTATCTCTGACAATATCAAGAGTAGACAACAAGTGGTTCACCATTTTATAAGACTGTAAATGAAATCTATTTTCCAATTGAAATCCATGGTGTAACAACCAACTTTCCACATTAGGAATCCCTAAATTTTCATTTACCGTTCTATTAAATTTTTCTTTAAAAGAACCCGCTGTTCTATAAAACATCATGGCCATCATTCTAGCATCATGAACCGGTTTTTTAGAATTCAACAATATTTGTTCTTGGACTTTATTATGCGCTAAAATCCAATCAGAAGCTTTCCAATCAGAAGCTACAACAATTAAATTATCAGCCAAAGAAGGAAATAAAACAGACATTTCCCAAGAAATCCCACCTCCTAAAGAACCACCAATCACAGCATGCAATTTTTCAACTTTTAATTGCTGCAAGGCCAAGCCAAATAATTGAGCAACATCTCTCGCTGTAAAATCCTTATAATTCTCGATCAAATTATCTGGCTTTTTATCAAAACCATTTCCAGGGATATTGAATGAAATAATAGTATACTTGTTTGTATCGATTAAATTCCCTTCAGAAATAATTCCTTTCCACCAACCCGAATGAGGACTTGCTACATCGGAATTCCCCGTAAGAGCATGATTTACCAATACGATTGGAGCACTGTGTAATTTTTGACCAAAAACTTCATAAGAAAGCTCCAGCTCATCATACACTACACCCGTCTCGGTAGTAAAGTCGACAATAGAATGATATTTTAAACTACTATTCAAAGTATTTCCTTTTTTTAATTATACGAATCCTCACTAATGAATTTTCAAAAGCGTTTTTTGAGATGTTATAAAAAATTTAGAGGACTTTGCTAAGTCTTTGGTTATCTATCCAAGCTTAATGCCAAGGTAGAATTTAGCACCTTCTTTAAAAGATTAAAGGGTTGCTAAGGCTTCACAGGGTCTAATCCCTCTGCCTTTCTTGATAACATTTCAATAAAAATATGAACTACGCTGCAAAAATATGAATTATTTACCAAACTGCAACGTTTCTTTAGTAAATCTATACATTACTGATAGTAACATAATTCAACCCAAAATATTTTTCTGATTTACTTTATTAAAATCTTTATAAGCAATATATACCAACAAAGGCAACACCAAAAATATGATAGGATTGGAATGATACGCTCCTAAAAAATCAAAATATAATAATTGAATAAAAGCTTTGGTCAATCCACAGCCAAAACATGTAATTCCAAAAACACTTTTGAATAAACATTGTGGCAATACATCTATTTTAGCATAAAGGTATAATAAAAGTGAAACACCATAATACACAACAACCAGCATCAATATTTTTCGATTTCTGGCATAATGAAAGTAACGATTATTAGTATTTAATCGGAACTCCATCTGCATCCTTAAAACTACCTGTCAACAAAATGATAAAATCAATCAACACCCAAATACCACAACCTCCTAAAGTTAATAATTGAACTACTCCAATAGCAGTATGTCCGGTATAGAATCTATGCGCACCAAAGACACCTAAAAACCAGCATAACACCAAAGAAACAATCCATCTTTTTTCTTGCTCTTGACGTTCTGTAGATCTTCCATAAACAATTTCTTGCCTTACACCACATTTTAGACATATCTCGGCTTTTCTATTTATGGGCTCACCACACTCATGGCAGTATTTTTCATTTTCAGTTTTCACAATCTTCATAGTCTTTTTAAAATTTACCAAAGACAGAAGTTTCTGTCTTTGGTAAATATACTATATTTTATAAAGTTACAAGGCTCCAAATGCTTGCTCTAAATCCACTTTCAAATCCTCAACAGACTCTAAACCAACTGACAAACGAATCAAATCTTGTGAGACTCCTGCTCCTAGCTGTTGCTCCTCACTCAACTGCTGATGCGTGGTACTTGCTGGATGAATAATAAGTGATTTTGTATCTCCTATATTTGCTAATAATGAGAAAATTTTAGTAGCATCGGTTACCTTTTTAGCCGATTCAAATCCTCCTTTCACACCAAAAGTCACCAATCCACTTTGTCCTTTAGGCAAATATTTCTTAGCCAAATCGTTGTATTTATTAGACGCTAATCCAGGGTAATTTACCCAAGCAACTTCTTCCCTAGACTCTAACCATGTAGCCAATTCCAGCGCATTTTCACTGTGTTGCTTTATTCTTACAGACAAAGTTTCTAAACCTTGAATAATTTGAAACGCATTGAAAGGACTCAAAGCTCCTCCAAAATCACGCAATCCCTCTAAGATCAATTTAAAAGTAAAAGCAGCAGCTCCTAAAGCTTCGCTATAGACCAATCCATGATACCCAGCAGAAGGTTCTGTAAACTCAGGAAATTTACCATTGGTCCAATCAAAAGTACCTGCATCAATAATAGCCCCACCAAGAGAATTCCCTTGACCTCCAATATATTTCGTCAATGAATGAATCACTAGATTTGCACCATGCTTGATTGGATTTAACAACCCAGGTGTCGCTACCGTATTATCAACAATAAAAGGAACACCAGCTGTCTTAGAATGCTCAGAGATCGCTTCTAAATCCAATACATCTAATTTTGGATTTCCTAACGACTCCACAAAAAATGCTCTCGTATTGTCCTGAACAGCATCTTTAAAACTATCCGGATTTGAAGCGTCTACAAAAGTTGTTGTAATCCCCAACCTAGGTAAAGTTACATTCAACAAAGTAAATGTACCTCCGTATAAACTGCTTGAAGCAACAATATGATCTCCGGCTCTTAACAAAGTCATCAAACCTGTTGCAATAGCTGAGGTTCCTGAAGCAAACACTACTGCCCCAATACCACCTTCAATAGCTGCCAATCGATCTTGTAAAATCTGATTGGTTGGATTGTTAAGACGTGTATAGATAAATCCAAGTTCTCCTAAAGAGAATAAGTTGGCAGCATGCTCCGTATCATTAAAAACATAAGAAGATGATTGATAAATAGGAACCGCTCTTGTTCCTTGAGTTTGTGTTGTGTCATGTCCCGCATGCAGCGCATTTGTCGCAAATTTGTGTGTACTCATTTTAATAATTTTTAGTAGTTTGAATTTATATTTAGAACAAAAAAAACCTCTATAGATAATCTATAGAGGTCTTGAATTTATGCAATATTTTAGTTTTACACAATAGCATCCCCTACAGATCGAAATCCGCACATCATATTAGAACACATATTTATGGTAAAAATCATTTTTCTACATTTGTTTAAACAAATGTAGAAACTTTTATTTAAAAAGCAAATATTCATTTCTTTTTATGTAATTTTGTCCTGTTAAAAGTAAAGAGGAAAGATTTGACTGATTGCCACCTCGTTAAAAAAGTGCTAAAGCAGGATTTTCAATCTATTTCTTTAGCGGCGCTGGTAATTATTAAAGTTTTTCTCGACTCATAGAAAAATTTAAAAATAATGGCATATTTATTTACATCCGAATCTGTTTCGGAAGGACACCCAGACAAAGTTGCTGATCAAATTTCAGATGCTTTAATTGATAACTTTATGGCTTTTGATCCAGAATCTAAAGTAGCTTGTGAAACTATGGTTACTACTGGACAAGTATTTTTGGCTGGTGAAGTAAAATCTAAGACCTACTTAGATGTTCAAAAAATTGCTAGACAAACGATCAATAAAATAGGATATACGAAAGGAGAATACCAATTTGATGGAAATTCTTGTGGTGTATTATCTGCGATTCATGAACAATCTGATGATATCAACCGTGGTATTGACAGAGAGGTTAAAGAAGAACAAGGAGCTGGTGATCAAGGAATGATGTTTGGTTATGCTACCAATGAAACTGACAACTACATGCCTTTGGCTTTGGAGTTATCTCATAGGTTATTAATTGAATTAGCGGAATTAAGAAGAGAAGGAAACGAAATTCCTTACTTACGACCAGATGCTAAAAGTCAAGTTACCATTCAATACTCTGACGAAAACAAACCAGAAAGAATTGAAGCTATTGTGGTTTCTACACAGCATGATGATTTTGATGCAGATGACGAAAAAATGTTGGCTAAAATCAAGTCTGATATTATCAATATTTTAGTTCCTAGAGTACTTTCTAAATTAAAACCTGAAATACAGGCATTATTTGGAAATGACATCAAATACCACATCAACCCTACAGGTAAATTTGTAATTGGTGGTCCTCATGGAGATACTGGTTTGACAGGAAGAAAAATCATTGTAGATACTTATGGAGGAAAAGGAGCTCACGGTGGTGGTGCTTTTTCTGGAAAAGACCCAAGTAAGGTAGATAGATCTGCAGCTTATGCAACAAGACATATTGCTAAAAATCTTGTAGCGGCAGGAGTTGCTGACGAAATTTTAGTTCAAGTTTCTTATGCTATTGGTGTAGTAGAACCGATGGGAATCTTTGTTGAAACGTATGGAACTTCTAAAGTTTCTTTATCTGATGGTGAAATAGCAGCTAAATTGAGTACTATATTTGACATGAGACCCATTGCTATTGAAGAGAGATTAAAATTAAGAAATCCTATTTATTTAGAAACTGCAGCTTATGGTCATATGGGAAGAACTCCTGAAGTTAAGACAGTAAGATACGAGTCTCCAAACGGAGAGGTAGTTGAAAAAGAAATTGAGACTTTCACATGGGAAAAACTTGATTATACTGATAAAGTAAAAGAAGCTTTCGGGTTATAATTCTCGAAATTTTCATTTCATATAGAGCGCCTTTACATTGATTTGTAAAGGCGTTTTTTATTTCAATGTTTTTTCTAAATTTGTAAAAAAACAAAGATGTTTATTATCGGAATTACCGGAGGAACTGCAAGCGGAAAAACTACAATCGTTGAAAATTCCCTTTCTAACTTTAATAAAAATGATATCGGAGTCATTTCTCAGGATTCTTATTACAAACAAACAGATGACCTTACGCATGTGGAAAGAATAGCGATCAACTTTGATCATCCTCAAGCCATCGATTTTGATTTATTAGTGCAACAAATTAATTTCTTAAAAAATGGGGCTACTATTCAGCAACCCGTTTATTCTTTTCATTCTCATAACAGAACAAATGAACAGAAATATTTTGCGCCAAAAAAAATTATAATAGTTGAGGGAATTTTGATATTTAACGATAAAAGATTATTAGATTTGTTTGATTTAAAAATTTTTATTGAGGCGGATGCAGATGAACGTTTGAGGAGAAGAATTATTAGAGACAGCAATGAGCGTGGACGAGACGCTAATGAGGTTATCAACAGATATAGATCGACTCTAAAGCCAATGCATGATTTATATATTGAACCTTACAAAAAAAATGCTGATTTAATTTTTAACAACACAGAAAAAGAGAACAATAACTCCCAATTGTTGACGGACCTAATTCAAAAAAAACTAACTAGCTATTCATGAAATTGATAAAAAAAATACAGCAAAATAAAACTTTAAAAATCCTAACAAATAGTTATGTTTTGATTTTAATCGTTTTCTGTACATGGATGCTTTTCTTTGATGAAAACTCGTATTTAAATCACCGGGAATACAATCAAGAAATAAAAGAATTAAAAAACTCCATTGAATTTTATAAAAAAGAAATTGAGCATAATAAAAAAATGATTGAGGCCTTAAATGACCCCGAACAATTGGAAAAATATGCTAGAGAGATTTATAGAATAAAAAAAGAAGATGAAACTTTGTACTTAATAGAGTTCGATACAATTAAATAAAACGAAAAGATGAAAATACTTGGTATTGGTAAAAATTATGTAAACAATCTAGAAGAGATTGCAGCAATCAAAAATGGGACTCAGATTATTTTCTCTAAACCAGAATCTAGTTTGGTTTTAGATAATAATGATGTAGAATACCCTTCCTTTACAGATCAATTAATTTATGAATTAGAATTGGTTGTGAAAATTGGAAAATCAGGTAAGAATATTTCTGAAGCAGATGCAGAATCTTATATTTCTGAAATAGGTTTAGGAATTGACTATACAGCAAAAGATATTTTAACTGCCTATAGAGATGTTAAAGGACCTTGGGATTTAGCAAAAGGTTTTGACGGAGCTGCTCCAATCTCTAAATTTTATCCTATTGAAAAATTTGAGGATTTGGCGAATATCAATTTCGACCTAAAAATAAATGGAGAACAAAAACAAGTTGGAAATACTTCTAAAATGATTTACAATTTTAAAGAAATCATTGCTTACGTTTCTAAATTTATGACTTTAGAGCCTGGTGATTTAATTTTCACAGGAACTCCTGCAACCGGAGCTGCTAAAAATGTAAAAGGAGATCATTTGCAAGGATCTTTAGAAGGTGAATTATTAATAGATTACAAATTGATCTAATAACAATATCCCCTCACAACTATATAAACCTTGATGATATAATTATTGTCAAGGATTTATTTTTTTTGAAAGTATGATTTTAAAAAACCTGTTCCGTAACCATAAAATTGTACACAGGTAGCTATCACAGACAATACTCCTACCCTCAGACTACGCTCTTTTATCATAGTATGAATTGCCAACACCATAAAGTAGAAAGCATAAAACAGCACACCTAAATAGATTTCAAAAGCTGTTCCTAACAAAGAAATGATAAAACCTATAAAAAAAAGACTTGGAAACCAATAAGTAATTTTTGCTGTACCGGGAAAACGTTTGTTCAAAAAAGGTCTTGCTTTTCCAAAGGCATTCGTTTGCCTATAAAACTGTGCAAAATCCACACGACGTTTATGATACACATAAGCAGCATCTATCAACTGAGTTTCAAATCCTTCTTTCCACAACCTAAAGGTTAAATCTATATCCTCTCCTATCTTTAAATCAGAAAATCCCTGAGATTTCTCAAAAGCTTTTTTAGAAATACCTAAATTAAAACTTCTCGGTTGAAATTTACCGATCGCTTTTTTCTTTCCACGTATACCGCCTGTCGTCATCAATGAAGTCATTGCATAATTGATGGCCTTCTGAACATCTGTAAAGCTCTCATGCGCAGCATCTGGTCCACCAAAAGCATCCGTATAATTGTTTTGTAACTGACTATCTACTGCTGATAAATATCCCTCAGGAATCAAGCAATCAGAATCAAAAATGATAAAATAATTCCCTGTAGCCTGTTTCATTCCATAATTCCTGCTCTTCCCTGCTCCTTGGTTTTCAGTCAAATAATATTTTAATGTCAATTTATCTTTATAGCCATCAATTATTTTTTCTGAAGTATTTGGAGAGCCATCTTCCACGATCACCACTTCAAAAGGAAAATTTCCTTTCATCTTAGTCAAGCTTTCCAACAACTCTTGCACCTCATCTGGACGGTTGTAAACTGGAATAATAATGGAATAGTGTAAATTCATTTTATAAATTATGGAAGCCAAATATACTAAAGAAAATGATGCTTTTTGGAATTAGTTTAATGCAAAAAAAATGCAAGTCGATGAGACTTGCATTCTAATATTTTGATAAAGTAATAGATTACTTCTCTTCAGTAAATTCTGACATTACAGCTGTACTCACACCCATATTAGAGAATCCTCCATCATGGAATAAGTTTTGTAATGTAACTTTCTTTGTCAAATCTGAAAACAATGAAATTGTATAGTCAGCACATTCTAATGCAGTTGCATTTCCTAATGGAGACATTTTCTCAGCGTAGTTGATAAATCCATCAAATCCTTTTACTCCACTACCTGCAGTAGTCATTGTAGGAGATTGAGAAATTGTATTTACTCTTACTTTATGATCTCTACCAAAGAAATAACCAAAACTACGAGCAATTGACTCCAAATAAGCTTTGTTATCCGCCATATCATTGTAATCCGGGAATACTCTTTGCGCAGCCATATAAGTCAAGGCCACGATTGACCCCCATTCACTCATTGCTTCTTTTTTATAAAGAACATTCATTACTCTATGGAAAGAAAGAGCAGAAATATCAAACCCTTTATGCGTAAAATCATAGTTAGATTCAGTATAGTGCTTTCCTTTTCTTACGTTTAAAGACATTCCTATAGAATGCAAAACAAAATCAATTTTACCTCCAAGTATTTCAACAGACTTCTCCACTAAGTTTTCAAGATCTTCCATTGAAGTAGCATCAGCAGGAATTACTTGAGAACCTGTTTTCTCAGCCAATTCATTAATTGTTCCCATTCTCATGGCAATCGGTGCATTGGTCAAAACAAATGTAGCTCCTTCTTCATGAGCTCTCTCAGCAACTTTCCAAGCAATTGAATTTGAATCTAATGCTCCAAAAATAATACCTCTTTTTCCTTTTAATAAATTATACATAAATATAAAATTGAATGTTTTTTAATTTTTTTTGTGTGGCAAATATACTAAAGATTGACAAATAAAATTTTTATCGTTCAAAAAAACAAAAAATCTCTAATCAACTTCCTCGTAATCAACATAATCCCCAACATCTTTAGATTGATTATTTCTATTCGCTTGAGGCTTTTTATCGATGATTGTTTCTCCTACTTTCACATCTTGTTCTGCACCACTAAAACCCGAATTCCTTTGTTGTGCTCTTTCTTGTGCTTTATTCACTGCTTTTTTCAAAACAATCGGTAACAAATATTTTGCAATAAACTTCAACCCATAAATCACTAATAATATGATTGCTATAGTGCGTAAAAAGGTAATAAAACCTGCTTCTTGTATCATTAAATTTATAATTTCTTTCAAAAATAACAATTTAAGAGGAACTGAACCGTTGCTATTCATAAAATCTTATATTTGACAAAAATTTTCAACCTAATAATGATTAAGAATGCCTGGCTCTTTTTATTGATTTTATGCTCTTATACGGCATTTGCTCAATATACGGATGTCATAAATTCTAGTCGCCCCGGTTTTGCTGAAACTCCTTATGCAATTGGAACAGGAGTCACTCAGTTAGAAGCAGGATACCAATATGGTTCCTCTGATATTTTTTCTCAAAATAGCATTCTTAAGTCAAATCTATTCAGTCAAATCCTACGTTTAGGTGTCATTTCTGAAAAATTGGAGTTCAATCTTCAGTTTACACAAGACATTAATAAACTTATTTCAAAAAGCACCGATGATTATGGGAGTAGTATTGGTGGTACATTTGGTGGTGGAGTTAAATATTTAATTTTAGATGCCAAAGTAAAGAACCGTGATCATGAAATACGTAGCTGGAAAAAAAGAACCGGGTTTCATTGGTCTATGGTTGTTCCCTCTATTGCAATTAATGCCTCGGCTAGCGCAGGTATGAATCCGCGCTTTACAGAAAATGCGAATATCACTATAGAAGACCCCTTATCCATTTTGGATATTTCGAAAATCAAAGCTTCTTTAAACCCCAGTGGAAATTTTAAACTCGGTGTGCTTTTGCAAAATCATATAAAAGACTCATGGGTCATCGCTAGTAATTTCTCTTATGAAAGAAGATTTTTCAATGACTTTAATGACACAAATATCTACAATATAATAGTAGCCGGTACTTTTAGCCCTAACAAAGATTGGTCGTTTTTTGCGGAAAGCAAAAACACATTTAACATTTACCAAAATAATTTTGACCTTAGATCTGGTGCCGTTTATTTGATCAATAAAAATCTTCAAGTAGATGCGTCTATCAACGGAAATATTGGCACCAACTTTAATAGTTCTGGTGTTTCGGTAGGTTTTTCTTGGAGGTTAGATGAACATATTGACAAACCAAGAAAAATCAAGAAAGTTTCCAACGATACCATTCAGGGACCAAGTTTTATCAAAAGAGCTGGTCAAAGTACCAAAGAATTTTTTATTGTTGCGGGGATCTCAATTGGAACTTTCTTTAGTAATGTTGGAACCGATATTAGTATTTTCACACAAAACCTTTTCCTATCCAAAGAAAACCATCTAGAAAAGAGAGAGAGAACTGCGAAGAAAGATACCACCATAATAGATAAAGAGGAGAAAGAAGAACCATTACCTGAACCTAAAAAACCTTCAAGAGGTAGATTGCTTAACCGAGAAACAGAAGATTATAAATCTGGTAAAACCTTTGAAGAGGAAAGAAAAAAACAAGAAAAATTACTAGCCAAAGAAAACAAAGCCAAGACAAAGGCTGAAAAGGAAAGACTAGCTGCGGAGAAAAAAGCCAGAAAAGCAGCAGCAAAAGCAGAGAAAGAAAGACTTAAGGCCGAAGAACGAGACCTTAAAGAAATGGAAAAAGAGGAAAAAGCTTATCTTAAGGCAGAGGCTGAAGCTCAAAAAGAAGAAGAAAAAAGACCTGCAAAAGAAGAAGCAGCCGCGGCAGCACTTGCAATTGAAAATGAGCTAGCAAAAGAAAAAGCTGAAGAGAAACGTTTGGCTGAAGAAAAACGTATTGCTGAGGAAAAAGCAGAGAAAGAAAGAATCGCTACTGAGCAAAAAGCCGAAGAAGAAAGAATAGCTGAGGAGAAGCGTTTAACGAAAGAAAAAGAGGCTGCTGCAGTTGCCTCGGCTCTTGCTTTGAAAAACAAAAAGGCAGAACAGGATAAAATCGCTGCTGAAAAGAAAGCGGCGGAAGCTAGAAAGACAGAAGAAAAACGTATCGCTGAAGAAAAAGCGGAGAAAGAAAGAATTGCGGCTGAGCAAAAAGCCGAAGAGACTAGAAAAGCAGAAGAAAAACGTATCGCAGAAGAAAAAGCAGAGAAAGAAAAAATTGCTACTGAACAGAAAGCCGAAGAAGAAAGAAAAGCCAAAGAAAAACGTATCGCAGAAGAAAAAGCAGAGAAAGAAAGAATTGCTGCTGAACAGAAAGCCGAAGAAGAAAGAAAAGCCGAAGAAAAACGTATCGCAGAAGAAAAAGCAGAGAAAGAAAGAATTGCTGCTGAACAGAAAGCCGAAGAAGAAAGAAAAGCCGAGGAAAAGCGTTTAACGAAAGAAAAAGAGGCTGCTGCAGTTGCCGCTGCTCTGGCTTTGAAAAACAAAAAAGCAGAACAGGATAAAATCGCTGCTGAAAAGAAAGCGGCGGAAGCTAGAAAGGCAGAAGAAAAACGTATTGCTGAGGAAAAAGCAGAGAAAGAAAGAATCGCTGCTGAACAGAAAGCCGAAGAAGCTAGATTAGCCGAAGAAAAACGTATCGCTGAAGAAAAAGCTGAGAAGGAAAGAATCGCGGCTGAAAAGAAAGCCGAAGAAAAAAGAAAGGCTGAAGAAAAACGTATCGCTGAGGAGAAAGCTGAGAATGAAAGAATCGCTGCCGAGAAGAAAGCCGAAGAAGCGAGAAAGGCCGAAGAGAAACGTATCGCTGAAGAAAAAGCTGAGAAGGAAAGAATCGAGGCCGAGAAAAAAGCAGAGGAAGCTAGAAAGGCCGAAGAAAAACGTATCGCTGAGGAGAAAGCTGAGAAGGAAAGAATCGAGGCCGAGAAAAAAGCAGAAGAAGCGAGAAAGGCCGAAGAGAAACGTATCGCTGAGGAAAAAGCTGAGAAGGAAAAAATCGCGGCTGAAAAGAAAGCGGAAGAAGAAAGAAAAACCGAAGAAAAACGATTTGCTGATGAAGAAAAAGCAAAACTAAAAGCAGAAAAGGAAAAAGAAAAGGCTCTCAAAAAAGCAGAAAAGGAAAAAAGAAAAAAAGAGAAACAAGCGAAGAGAGATGCAGAATTAGCTGAAGAAAAAGAAAGAAGACAGCGGGCAATACTTAATAAGGTCAACGATTTACAAGGTTTTTAATATGCAATTATTCTACAATTCAGAAATAAACACCAATATCACATCCTTCACTTTCGATAAAACCGAAAGTAGGCATATCATTCGTGTACTGCGAAAAACGGAAGGTGATACGATATATATCACAAACGGAGATGGAATTCTATTTACCGGCGAAATCTCTGTTGCAAGTGATAAAAAATGTGTTGTTAATATCTTAAATTATGATCTTAAA
>NZ_JAQWGB010000209.1 GCF_029238425.1 Flavicella sp. | reverse complement strand
GCCCAACCGCTTCCTTTTTGAGAACACCAAAAAACATCGGCTCTATATGGGTCAGGTTTAAAATCGACAACTCTATCTTGTTGTCCTAATCCTCTATTAATCTTATTCCAAGTTTTCCCCGCATCAAAAGAAACATACAATCCAGGATTTAACATAGAATTTTTATTTTTTGTTCTTGGAGGTAATGGTACAGAAACTGTAATAATATCAGAATTAACAGGTGAAGTTTCACACTGCCATACGTAAGGCATGTCAAATATTTTCTCCCATTTTTTTCCATTATTTTTACTTCTCCAAACTCCACTTCCTTTATCTGTTGCCTGCTCGTTTCCGCAAGAGATAAATATATCTTTCGTATTTCTATCAATAAATACGTTGTTTACAAACTGAATATCGGCTGGAATATTTACTTTTTTCCAATCCCCTCCTTTGTTTGTAGATTTGAACAATCCTCCATTTTCATCATTCACAGCAATGAATAACGTTTCAGAATTTTTTGGATCTAACACCAACCTTCTAACGCTTGCATTTTCATAAAGACCACTCATACTCAATTCCCATGTATAACCTCCATCAAACGAACGGTAAAAGCCATAGTCCCCTTTGGTTAATTCTTTAGCATACGGACCTGTAACCTGAGAAATAGGCTTTCTAGTCGCACAGAAATACATATTATCCGGATTTTTAGGATCTATCGTTAATGAGTTCACAAAAACTAACCTCATATGGCTAGGTACATCTGCATCAAAAATAGTAGCTATATTTTCCCAAGTTTTACCACCATCTATTGATTTTCTAACTTTCCCTCTATTGTTCTGTCTGTAAGACATAAAGTAAATAATGTTAGGATCATTAGGGTGCACAGCAACAGTTCCTGCAGAATGAGAACCACCATGATGAATCTGTCCTTCAATTTGTTCTACAGCGACAGCCATTTTATCTGGATAATCTCCTAACGGTGCTGTCTGCCATAACCCATGTTCACCACTACAAAAGAAATAACGATCTTCTTTACCTGTCTCTAACAACAATGTTCTCCCTGGTAAATTACTATCTCCACGACCTACCCAGTGTTTAGAACCTGGAGCTGTTTCATCATCATCAATTTGTTGCCAAGTTTCTCCTCCGTTCGTAGAGGCTAACACTTGTTGATCTAAGCAAATATAAGCTGTACCGTCTACACTCAATTCTAAAAACCTATTCCCCCAAGATTCCTCTCTTCTATCCATCTCAGGCTGCATATGAGCAAAAGTAGTATTCATATCTACCAAATTTCCTCTCGACTTCCAATATGCTTTATCCTTTCCGTCTATCCAATACTTACCTTCTCTTGCAACTGCCTTCCATGTTTTACCTCCATCTTCAGATTTCCATGCACCTCCGGGTAAAAAAGCCTTGTCGTGTTTGCTATTATGAGATAGATAAATTTCATTTTTATTCGCAGGATTGACCTGAATTCGATGCCAAATATCTAATACCTCTGTTGGATATTTTGGGTATTTTGAACGAATAGACTTCACATTTGTCTGAAACCAAAAAGCCAAGGATGACCAGTATTTATTCTGAAGTATTTTACTTGAAATCTGGTTCATATCAACTGCTAAATTTCCAGTAATACTTTCCCAAGATTGTCCACTATCGGTACTTTTGTAAACTCCTCCTTTAGAAGATACAGTATCTCCATTCGGCACAAATGCAGTTTGATCTATTAGATAAACAACAAACTCTTTTGTTTTTTTATCATAGTAAAAATCCATGTCTCTAGGACGATTCACAGTTAACCCTTTTGCACTTGAATTCCAAGTTACTCCTTGATCTTCACTTCTAAAAACACCCTCATTTGTAGCCGTAAGAATTACATCAGAATTATTAGGATCTACAATAACCCTCCCTACATCAATATTATTAGAAGTTCCTACTTTAAACTTCTCCCAAGTTCTTCCCTTGTCTCTACTTCTATAAATTGCGTTCTTATTCGTTTTACCAACTTGCCCATTTATATGACGCCAGTTCTTTTTAACATTCCAAAAATCTCCAGGTCCTATATACCAATTTCTATCATTAGAGGGATCCACAACTACTACTGAATGACGTCCTTTAAACGATTCTATTTCTTTCCAACTTCTTCCAGTATCTTCAGTTTTATATAATTTACCACCTCCAGAAATAGACATTCCAAAAGCTGGATTTTGATAAGAAAACGTAAAATTTCTCATTCGTGCCAAATCCTTACCCGTACCGTCAACATCCTTTATTGTTTTCCAAGATTTTCCAGCATCCCAACTACCATAGGTATTGTACATATCTGGAGACATCATCATTACATTTTTATCTGTAGGATGACACCAAAACTCTTCGCAGTAACCAGACATTCCGGGTCCCACTTGTTGCCACTCAACCAAATCTGAAGAAGCAACCTGCTTTGAGTGTAATTTTTTAAAATACTTTTTATCTAACTGTGCATTTGTTTGAAAGCTCAAACAAAACACAGCAATAATCATTATAATTCTATACATACTATTCAATTTTATTCTTCTAACCATCCTTCTGTATAACCATTCAAATAAGTAATATACCAACCTGAGCCCCAAGCAGCACTCCAAAGTACATTCTTGTTATACGGATCTGGCTTTACATCAACCATTTTATTTGGTTGCCCTAGTCCTTTATTTATTTTAGTCCAAGATTTAGCTCCATCTTTAGACAAATATATTCCTGGATTCTTAAATTCCTTTGCCATAAGACCGGCTTGTCCTCCAAGAGTAACAACAATTAAGTCTTCATCTAAGGGAGATGTTTCCACTTGCCACACAAAAGGCGCTTTAAATATTTGCTCCCAAGATTTTCCATTATCTTTACTTCTCCAAACACCACCTTCGTCATAAGTTCCTGTACGTCTTCCGGTAGCTATATATAAGTTCTTATTATTTCTATCAATAAACACATTGTTAACTGCTTTTATTTTAGAAGGAATTTTCATTTTCTCCCAAGAGTCACCTTTGTTCGTCGTTTTATATAAACCTCCGTTATTATCATTGGTAGCGGCATA
>NZ_JAQWGB010000207.1 GCF_029238425.1 Flavicella sp. | reverse complement strand
CGGAGCTGATATTATCATGGCTTTTGATGAGTGTACACCGTATCCATGTGATTATAAATACGCTAAGAGATCGATGCATATGACGCATCGTTGGTTGAATAGATGTATGACGCATTTAGAAAAACTGCCATTTAAGTATGGATATTCTCAAACTTTTTTTCCTATCGTACAAGGAAGTACGTATAAAGATTTAAGAAAACAATCTGCTGAATTTATTGCAGGTGTTGGAGCAGAAGGGAATGCTATTGGTGGTTTGTCAGTTGGAGAGCCCGCTGAAGAAATGTATGCAATGACTGATGTTGTGTGTAGCGTATTGCCAGAGGACAAACCAAGATACTTAATGGGAGTAGGAACACCGATTAATATTTTAGAAAATATAGCTCTAGGGGTGGATATGTTTGATTGTGTAATGCCTACAAGAAATGCTAGAAATGGTATGTTGTTTACAGCTCATGGGAGCATTAATATAAAGAACAAGAAATGGGAGGATGATTTTTCTCCTATTGATTCTATGGGGATTACGTATGTAGATACCTATTATTCTAAAGCTTATTTACGTCACTTGTTCGCTTCTAATGAGATGTTAGGAAAACAAATTGCTACGATACACAACCTTGGTTTTTATTTATGGTTGACGCGTGAAGCTAGAAAACATATTCTTGCAGGAGATTTTGCAGAGTGGAAAAATAAAATGGTAAGACAAATGGATAACCGTTTGTAATTCTTATATATTTACCTTTCAATTTTTTAACTTGAGAATATTAGATAAATACATATTAAAAAAGTACTTAGGGTCTTTTTTCTTTACCTTGTTTATTCTGATACCCATTGCAATTGCAATTGATGTGTCAGAGAAAATTGATAAATTTTTACGTCATACAAATTTATCTATAGGTGAGATTATTGAAGATTATTATGTGAATTTTATTATTTACTATGCCAATACTTTTATGCCATTGGCGCTCTTTATTTCAGTAATATTTTTCACTTCTAAACTGTCTAATAATACGGAGATTATTGCAATCAATAGTGCGAGTATTTCTTTTACAAGATTTTTAAAGCCTTATTTTATTGGAGCTACTCTTGTGGTGGTTTATGCCTTGTTTATGAATCATTATGTGGTTCCGAATAGTAATGAGACCCTAACCAAATTTGATAAAAAATATTTCGCAAACCGAAATAATGTCAAAGAAAATTATGTGAAAGAATTTAGCATGCGTCTTGGTAAAGGAAGGTATATCTATATTCAGAATTTTGGTATACGTACCAATAGGGGGTATGATTTTTCCTATGAGGAATATGACGGCTTGAAAATGAAATATCGTTTGACTGCCAACGAAATTACCTGGTCTAAAAAGGACAGTACATTTAGTCTAAAGAATTTTACAAAAAGGAAAAGATTCAATGATGTTGATAGTATCGAAGTGGGAAGAAAATTTGACACTATTTTCGATTTTTCTCCAAAAGATCTCCTATATGTAGATTATTTGTCCAAGGAAATGACTTCATCCGAATTGAAGAGTTTTATTGCAAAATCTCAAGATAGGGGAGTTAAAAATTTGAATGCTTACTATGTAGAACTTTATAAGAGAACAACATTACCAATATCTTCTTATATAATGACATTGCTTGCTGTTTGTTTGTCTTTCCGTAAAAAACGTGGGGGTATGGGAATCAATATGGCGGTAGGAATTGGGTTGATGTTTATCTATGTTTTCTTTATGAAAGTAGCAGAAGTTTTAGGAGCTGTGGCAGGGAGTAATACCATCCTGCTTATTTGGATGCCTAACATAGCATTTGGTTCCTTAGCATTTTACTTGTATTTAAAATCAAAAAAATAAAAAATATGATTTTGATACTTTCATTAAGTTAGTATCTTTGTCATCTTATAACAATAACAATATGGAATATTTAGACTTTGAATTACCAATTAAGGAACTTGAAGAACAATTGGATAAATGCCAAGTGATCGGAGAGGAAAGCGCTGTTGATGTTTCTGAAACATGTAAGAAATTAACAGAAAAGTTAGAGGTAACTAAAAAAGAAATATATAAAAACCTATCGCCTTGGCAAAGAGTTCAGTTGTCAAGACATCCTAACAGACCTTATACTTTAGATTACGTAAAAGCCTTGGCGGGAGATACTTTTATGGAATTACATGGCGATAGAAGTGTAAAGGATGATAAAGCTATTATTGGTGGATTGGGTAAAATAGGAGATCAGTCTTTTATGTTTATCGGACAACAAAAAGGGTATAATACCAAAACACGTCAGTATAGAAATTTTGGGATGGCCAATCCTGAAGGATATAGAAAAGCTTTGCGTTTGATGCGTATGGCGGAAAAATTTGATATTCCTGTACTTACTTTTGTAGATACTCCTGGAGCTTATCCTGGATTAGAGGCGGAAGAAAGAGGACAAGGGGAAGCAATTGCACGTAATATTTTTGAAATGTGTGTATTAAAAGTGCCTATCATCACTGTTATTATTGGTGAAGGAGCTTCTGGTGGTGCCTTAGGAATAGGTGTTGGAGATAGAGTAATGATGATGGAAAACTCTTGGTATTCTGTAATCTCTCCAGAAAACTGTTCTACAATATTATGGAGAAGTTGGGATTATAAAATTGAAGCTGCTTCTGCATTGAAACTTACTTCAAAAGATATGTCTAACTTGAATCTAGTAGACGGTGTGATCAGAGAACCTGTTGGTGGTGCACATTTTAATAGAGAAGAAACTTTTGAGACAGTGAAGAAAACTGTGATGGAAGAATTAGCTGCTATTAAAGAACTATCAGTAGATAAAATGATAGAATCTCGTATTGCGAAATATGAAAACATGGGAGTTTACAAAGAATAGTAACCCTCAAAAGATATCAAAAACCATCTATTTATAGATGGTTTTTTTATACGTAAATATGTCAGAAAAAGAACATTCACATTTTATTATTCACAAGCCGTTTGGTTGTATTTCACAATTTGTAAATAATAGAACAAGGAAAAAACAGGTGTTGGGAGATTTGTATGAATTTCCTGAAGGAACTATGGCAATAGGTAGATTGGATGTCAAATCAGAAGGATTGTTGTTGCTTACAACTGACGGAAAGTTAAGTCATACCATTTGCAGTAGTAAAGTGGAAAAGGAATATTACGTACAGGTTGATGGTGAGATCGATTCCGATGCTTTAGAAAAGCTGAATAAAGGTGTGGAAATTGGTATAAAAGGAGAAAAATATCTAACCAAACCAAGTATTTGTTGCAAATTAGAGGGAGCTCCTAATTTTGCTGATAGAACTACAAAAATTAGAGACGCACGTCATGGTCCGACATCTTGGATTTCTGTACGTATCAGAGAGGGGAAGTTTAGGCAAGTTAGAAAAATGACCTCTGCAGTCGGATTTCCGACATTGAGATTGGTGCGTGTAAGAGTAGGTGACATTCAGTTAGGAGAATTAGAGCCTGGTGGTGTTATTGCTGTAAAAGAATTGAAATACTAATGATGAGATCAAACTAAAATAATGATGAAAAAAGTTGTTTATACGATACTACTTTCGATGCTATTGTTGGCTTGTGAAAAAGAAGAGAAAAATGATGATAAAAGACCTAATGTCTTGTTTATTCTTGTGGATGATTTTGGTGTAAATGATACAAGCTTCTCTGGAAGTAAGTTTTACGAAACACCTCATATTGATAGCTTAGCGGCTCAAAGTACAGTGTTTACACAAGGTTATGCAAATTGTAGGGTGTGCAGTCCTTCAAGAGCAAGCATTATGACCGGACAATCAACTGCAAGGCATGGTGTTACAGATTGGATTGGGGCAAAGTCAGGGAAACAATGGAGAGATTTAAAACGCCATGATAAATTGTTGCCGGCTGCGTATAAAAAAGAATTACCGTCAAAAAACATTGTGCTTCCCGAGGCATTTCAAAATGAGGGATACACGACTTTTTTTGCTGGGAAATGGCATTTAGGAGGTGAGGGTTCTTTACCCGAAAATCATGGTTTTGATCTAAATAAAGGTGGCTATCATAAAGGAAGTCCGGCGGGTGGGTATTTTTCTCCATTTAAGAACCCCAAGCTAAAAGACAAGGTGAAGGGAGAGAACCTTTCTATGAGGTTGGCTGAGGAAACTGTAAGTTTTATAAAAGAGCATCAAAAAGAACCATTTTTTGCTTTTTTGTCTTTTTATGCGGTGCATGGTCCTATCCAAACAACCAAAGAAAATAGATTGAAATATAGAAATAAGGCTATTGAACTTGGTTTGGCAGATGAGGGGTATGAAATGGAGCGTGTTTTACCAGTTCGTGTAACTCAAGATAATCCTATTTACGCAGGACTGGTTGAGTCCATGGACGCTGCAGTTGGGAAAGTGCTACAATTGTTGAAAGAATTAGGTTTGGAGGACAATACCATTGTTGTGTTTACTTCCGATAATGGAGGTGTTGCTTCGGGAGATGCTTTTTCTACATCTAATTTACCATTAAGAGGTGGAAAAGGTTATCAGTGGGAAGGTGGAATCCGAGAACCATACTTAGTCAAAGTACCTTGGATCGCAAATCCGATTCAAACAATTGATGCCCCTGTTACTGGTGCTGATTTGTATCCTACTTTGTTGGATTTAACGGGTTTGAAATTGTTGCCTAGTGAGCATAGAGATGGTATGAGTTTGAAACCTTTGTTGGATGGAAAACAACTTAAGGAAAGACCTTTGTATTGGCATTATCCCCACTATGGAAATCAAGGTGGTGAGCCTTCTTCAATAATAAGACTTGGGAAATGGAAATTGATTCATTATTATGAAGATAGTAGAAACGAATTATATGATTTAGAAAATGATATAAATGAACGCAACGATTTGTCGGTGCAATTAAAAGATAGAACAGGTATTATGCATACTTTATTAAAGAGTTATTTGAGAGAGGTTGATGCTAAATATCCTGCAGTAGATAGTACTTACAGCAAAGGGATGGCTGATAAATTAAGAGCCTCAAAAAAAACTCAGTACAAGGTGATTTTAGAAAAATATCGTAAAAAAATGCTGAAGGAAAATTTTGAACCAAACAAAGATTGGTGGGGGAGTCAGTTAACAAAAGATTAAATCTTTTTTCGGATAAAAAAAAGCCACAATTGCATGTCTTTTTTTTAATTAAATTAATTATATTTGCCGAGTAAAATTATAACAAATGAATACAATTAAACTACATCATCATCATTCTAAATCTTGTGATCAAACGAGCTAGGAATGTTATGTAGTTTATAAACATATTTTCAAAAAACCCGTTTGAGTAACTCAAATGGGTTTTTTTAGTAAAAATCGAATCATTTACAGTTGCTTAAACACAATTAAAAATCAAAATGACAAAATTAAAAATCGCCATTCAGAAATCAGGAAGACTTAACCAAGAATCGTTAGGTTTATTAAAAAATTGTGGAATTTCTATTGATAATGGAAAAGATCAGTTGAAAGCTTCGGCACGTAATTTCCCTGTAGAGGTATTGTATTTAAGAAATGGTGACATTCCTCAGTACTTGAGAGATGGTGTTGTTGATGTTGCAATCTTAGGAGAAAATACTTTGGTTGAAAAGGGGGAAGACCTGGAGATTATTGAACGTTTAGGTTTCTCTAAATGTCGTGTTTCTTTAGCTGTTCCAAAGGAGGCTGAGTTTAAGGGTCTGCAAGATTTAGATGGGAAAAGAATAGCAACTTCTTACCCTAACACCGTAAAGAAATTTTTTGTAGAAAATGGTATTACTGCAGATTTACATATCATTAATGGGTCTGTAGAAATTGCTCCAAATATTGGATTGGCGGATGCCATTTGTGATATTGTTTCAAGTGGAAGTACTTTGTTTAAAAATGGACTGAAAGAAGTTGTAAAAATGTCTGTAAGTGAAGCGGTGTTAACTGCTGCTCCAGGTCTGTCTGCTGAAAAACAAGAAATATTAGATACGATTCAGTTCCGTATTCAATCTGTTTTAAGAGGTCAGAATTCGAAGTATATTTTGTTGAATGCTCCGAATGAGAAAATTGATTCTATCTTAGAATTATTACCAGGAATGAGAAGTCCTACAGTGTTGCCGTTGGCTCAAGAAGGATGGAGTTCTATTCACACAGTAGTGGAAGGAAAAACAAAATTTTGGGATATCATTGACGAATTAAAAAAGCGTGGTGCTGAAGGAATTTTAGTTGTTCCTATCGAGAAAATGGTATTGTAATAATAAATACAAAGTAACGTGTTTAGTTGATTTTCTAAATACCTGTTACTGGATTCATAATACGGATTGACATGAATATTATTGAAAGCCCATCTAGAGATACTTGGAAAACTTTAACAGAACGTCCTGCGAAAGAAGCAAGTGATCTTGGGAAAATTATATCTGAAGTTTTTGACAAGGTGCAAGCCGATGGAGATAAAGCTTTGAAAGAATATACCTTAAAGTTTGACAAAGCAAACTTAAGAAGTTTGAAAGTTTCTGAAGAGGAGATCAACCAAGGTGTTGCTTTGGTTTCAGAGGAATTGAAGGAGGCTATAGCTTTGGCAAAACAGAACATAAAGATTTTTCATGCTTCTCAATTTATTTCTAAAAAAGTTGTAAAAACAACGGAAGGAGTTGAGTGTTGGCAAGAAATGAGACCAATTGAAAAAGTTGGATTGTATATTCCTGGTGGAACGGCTCCTTTGTTCTCAACAATTTTAATGTTGGGGATTCCTGCAAAATTAGCGGGATGTAAAGAGATTGTATTATGTACACCTCCAGATGAAAAAGGGAAGATAAATCCTGCTATTTTGTATGCAGCCAAGTTGGTTGGAGTTACAGATATCTTTAAATTAGGTGGAGTGCAAGCCATTGCTGCCATGACTTTAGGAACAGAGTCTGTGCCTAACGTATATAAAATCTTTGGACCAGGGAATCAATTTGTGACAGGAGCAAAACAATTTGCTTTGACAAAAGGTATTGCTATTGACATGCCTGCTGGACCTTCTGAATTGATGGTAGTTGCCGATCAGTTGGCGTCTCCGGCTTTTGTGGCTTCCGATTTATTATCACAAGCAGAACATGGTCATGATAGTCAAGTAATTTGTGTCTCAAATTCAATTGAAAGTTTAGAAGCTATTCAAGAAGAAGTGGCAGCGCAATTGTCTGTGTTGCCTAGAAAAGAGATGGCACAAAGTGCCATTGATAACTCTCAGTTTGTTTTGATTCCAAGTTTGGTAGATCAAATTGACTTTATCAATGAATATGCACCAGAGCATTTGATTTTAAATGTCCAAAATGAAGATTTATATTTAGATAGAATCGTAAATTCTGGATCTGTTTTTATAGGTCCTTATACACCAGAAAGTGCTGGGGATTATGCTTCTGGAACCAACCATACTTTACCAACAAATGCATACGCACGTATGTATAGTGGTGTAAATATGGATGCTTTTACCAAAAAAATCACGTTCCAGAAATTGTCAAAAGATGGAATTAAAAATATCGGGAAGGCGATTGAATTAATGGCGGAGGCCGAAGGTTTGCAAGCACATAAAAATGCTGTAACCCTTCGATTAGAAGCTTTAGAAAACGAAGCGTAAAAGAAATGAAATTTGATTTAAATAAAATAGTAAGAGAAAACATAGCAAAGTTGAAAGCTTATTCATCTGCACGAGATGAATTTGAAGAAGCAACTGCGAATATGGTTTTTTTGGATGCTAATGAAAATCCATTTCAAAACGGCGTAAATCGTTACCCAGATCCTAAGCAACAGAATGTAAAAGAATTGCTTTCTGAACTGAAAGGGATTCCTACAGATCAAATTTTATTAGGGAATGGAAGTGATGAAGTGTTGGATCTTATTTTTAGAGCATTTTGTGAGCCTAAAGAGGATAATGTGATTTTTTTACCTCCGACTTATGGAATGTATGGGGTTTTAGCAGCGTTGAATAACATAGAAACTAACGAAGTTTTGCTGTCAGAGGATTTTGATATTCGTGTTAAGGAAACTTTAAAGAGTGTTACGGATGCATCAAAGATTATCTTTTTGTGTTCTCCGAATAATCCTTCAGGAAATGCTTTTTCCGAAGAAAAGATAAAAGCCATTGTTGAAGGTTTTCAAGGATTGGTAGTAATTGATGAAGCTTATATAGATTTTTCTGGATCGGAGAGTTGGTTGGAGAAATTAACGCAATATCCGAATTTGATTATTACTCAGACTTTGTCTAAAGCTTTTGGTATGGCAGGTATTCGTTTAGGTGTTTGCTATGCGTCAGAAGAAATTATAGAAGTTTTGAATAGAATCAAACCTCCCTATAATGTGAACGAATTGACACAACAAAGAGCCAAAGAACGTTTGTTGAAATTTGACGAAGTACAGGATGAGATAGCTAGGATCTTACAAGAAAGATCTAGTTTAGAAAAAAATTTGGAGAACATAGATTATGTCTCTAAAATTTATCCTTCCGATGCAAATTTTGTGCTTGTAAAAGTGGATGACGCGAACAAACGTTACGATCAATTGATAGAAAAGGGAATTGTAATTCGAAATAGAACAACTCAAGCTTTATGTGAAAATACCTTGCGTTTGACGGTTGGGACTAGTGAAGAGAATGAGAAATTGATTGAAGCATTAAAAGAAATAGAATAGTATAAAGTAATTAGTACAGTATCTTGAAAAAATACCATCTACTAATTACCAATTACCAAATACAATAAGAATGAAAAAAGTTTTATTTATAGATAGAGACGGAACCTTGTGTATTGAGCCGCCTGTAGATTACCAATTAGATAGTTTAGAAAAGTTAGAATTTTATCCGAAGGTATTTCAATATATGGGGAAAATTGCAGCTGAACTAGATTATGAGTTGGTAATGGTAACCAATCAGGATGGGTTGGGAACGGATTCTTTTCCTGAAAATACCTTTTGGCCAGCTCAAAATAAAGTAATTCAAGCTTTTGAGAATGAAGGAGTCGTTTTTTCTGACATTGCTATAGACAAAACTTTTCCTCATGAAAATGCACCTACACGTAAACCTAGAACTGGATTGCTGACAAAATATATCAATTCTGAGGAGTATGATTTAGAAAATTCATTTGTGCTCGGAGATCGAATTACAGATATGGAATTGGCGAAGAATTTAGGGGCTAAGGGAATTTACTTATCCGAAAACCCTGAGTTAGGTGCTGATGAAATTGAATCTGATCAAAAAGAAATTCAAGATTGTATTGCTTTGACAAGTACTGATTGGAAAACTATTTATGAGTTTTTGAAGTTAAGTGATCGTACAGCAGATATTACAAGAAATACCAATGAAACAAAAATTTACATCAAATTAAATTTAGATGGTTCCGGTAAAAATGATATTTCTACGGGTGTAAAATTTTTCGATCACATGTTAGATCAAATTGGTCGTCATGGGGCGATGGATTTAACTGTAAAAGTTGATGGTGATTTAGAAGTTGATGAGCACCATACTATTGAGGATACCATGATCGCTTTGGGTGAATTGTTCAGCAAAGCACTTGGAAATAAATTAGGAATTGAACGTTATGGTTTCTGTTTGCCTATGGATGATTGTTTGGCTCAAGCTGCAGTAGATTTTGGAGGGAGACCTTGGATTGAGTGGGATGCAGAGTTCAAACGCGAAATGATTGGAGATATGCCAACGGAAATGTTTTTCCATTTGTTCAAGTCATTTACGGATGGGGCTAAGTGTAATCTAAACATCAAAGCAGAAGGAGTGAATGAGCATCATAAAATTGAAGGAATTTTCAAAGCTTTTGCAAAAGCTATGAAGATGGCTGTAAAAAGAGATGCCAATAAAATGTTTTTACCATCTACGAAAGGGATGTTATAATTAGTATCAAATATCTAGATAAAAGAATCAAGACTTGTATCCAGATACTTGATACCTGATACTAAATTAAATGAAAATAGTAATTATAAATTACGGAGCAGGAAATATTCAATCCATTAAATTTGCAGTGCAACGTTTAGGTCATGAAGCTATTTTGAGTCATGATGCTGAAGAAATAAAAGCTGCAGATAAAGTTATTTTCCCAGGAGTAGGAGAAGCAAGTAGTGCGATGAAGATGTTGAAAGAAACAGGATTGGATAAGATAATTCCAAACTTAAAACAACCTGTTTTAGGAATCTGTTTAGGCATGCAATTGATGTGTCACTCTAGCGAGGAAGGTAATACCAAGGGCTTGAGTATATTTGATGTAGATGTGCATAGATTTACGAATGAGGTGAAGGTTCCACAGATAGGGTGGAATCAAATAGCTGAATTGAAGAGTGATTTGTTTGAAGGAATTAAAGAAGAAGAATTTATTTATTTAGTGCACAGTTTTTATGCTCCAATTTGCAAAGAAACTATCGCAACTACGAATTACGGATTGAAATATTCAACAGCTTTACAGAAAGATAATTTTTATGGGACGCAATTTCACCCAGAAAAAAGCAGTAAGGCAGGAACACAAATATTGAAGAATTTTTTGAACCTTTAGGTTCTGAATCAAGTAGCAGGTATCGAGTATCAGGATTTGATTTCGTATTGCTACATATTTTATGAATAAGAAGTATCGAGTACCTGATACTAAACACGAAATAAAAAATGAGATTAATACCAGCAATTGATATTATAGATGGACAATGCGTAAGGTTATCCAAAGGAGATTACAGCACGAAAAAAGTGTATAATGAAAACCCATTGGAAATAGCAAAACAATATGAAGCTCATGGTATAGAACATCTGCATTTGGTGGATTTGGACGGTGCAAAAGCGAGTCATATTGTCAACCATAAAGTATTGGAAGAAATAGCCACAAAAACAAGTTTAAAAATTGATTTTGGAGGTGGTTTAAAAACGGATGATGATTTGAGAATTGCTTTTGAATCAGGTGCAGGTCAAATTACTGGTGGAAGTATAGCCGTAAAGAAACCAGAAGTATTTCAAAATTGGTTGTCAAAATTTGGCGCAAATAAAATTATTTTAGGTGCCGATGCAAACAATGAGAAAATTGCGATCAGTGGTTGGTTGGAAGAATCAGATAAAGAATTGATTCCATTTGTAGCTGATTACATGAAAAATGGTGTTTCTTATGTGATTTGTACGGATATTGCTAAAGATGGGATGTTACAAGGACCTTCATTTGATTTGTACAAAAAAATGTTAGAACAGCTTCCTGGAGTAAAACTAATTGCTAGTGGAGGGATTTCTACCTTTGAAGAATTGCCAAAATTGGCAGAGCTAGGTTGTGAAGGAACCATTATTGGAAAGGCTATTTATGAAAATAAAATTAGCTTGAAACAATTAGAGAATTATATAATAGAAAATTAGCTATTAGCCATAAGGACCTAGCATTTTGCTAAAGTCCCAAGGCCAATTGCCAAAAGCTGAATACGATGTTAACAAAGAGAATAGTTCCATGTTTAGATATTAAAAATGGACGTACTGTAAAAGGAGTAAATTTTGTCGATTTAAGAGATGCAGGAGATCCTGTGGAATTGGCTAAAATTTATGCAGATACGGGGGCGGATGAATTGGTGTTTTTGGATATTTCTGCTACTGAAGAAAAAAGAAGAACGCTTTTAGATTTAGTGATGCGTGTTGCTGCTGCTGTAGATATTCCATTTACCGTCGGTGGTGGTATATCGTCTGTTGAAGATATTGACAATTTATTACATGCCGGAGCAGATAAAGTGTCTATAAACTCATCTGCTGTAAAAAATCCACAGTTGATCAATGATGCATCCGCTAAGTTTGGATCTCAGTGTATTACTGTTGCGATTGATGCCAAACAAATTGATGGTGAATGGTATGTTCATTTAGTTGGTGGAAAAGTTCCTACAGACATTAATTTATTTGAGTGGGCACAGGAAGTTGAAGAAAGAGGAGCGGGTGAAATTTTATTCACTTCAATGGATCATGATGGTGTAAAGACTGGTTTCGCAAATGAAGCACTAGAGATATTATCAGAAATGTTGAATATTCCAATTATTGCTTCAGGAGGAGCAGGAAATATGCAACATTTTGCAGATACATTTATAAAAGGAAAATCAGATGCAGCCTTAGCGGCAAGTGTTTTTCATTTTAAGGAAATAGATATTCAAGATTTAAAAAAGGAATTGCGTTCTCAAGGAATTGCGGTTAGATTATAAAAATTACATCTGCAACATAACAAAGGATAAAGTTATATTTGCAGCATTAAAACAAATAGTATGGAAATAGATTTTTCTAAAGACAATGGATTAGTTCCTGCAATCGTTCAAGATGCAACAACAATGAATGTATTGATGTTGGGATATATGAATCAAGAGGCATTTGATAAAACGATGGAAACAGGAAAAGTTACTTTTTTCAGTAGAAGCAAAAACCGTTTGTGGACCAAAGGAGAAGAGAGTGGGAATTTTCTTGAATTGGTAAGTATCAAAAATGACTGTGATAATGATACTTTATTGGTAAAAGTGAATCCAGTGGGGCCAACTTGTCATACTGGTACGGATACCTGTTGGAAAGAAGAAAACAAACAGAATTATGGTTTCTTTTCTACCTTAGAAGATGTGATTACGGAAAGAGTTGCCAATAAGGATACTAAAAAATCTTATGTAGCAAGTTTGTTCTCAAAAGGAATTAACAAAGTGGCTCAGAAAGTAGGAGAGGAAGCTGTAGAGACAGTTATTGAGGCGATGGATAATAATGATGAGTTATTCTTATATGAGTCGGCAGATCTATTATTTCACTATTTGATGCTGTTACAAGCAAAAGGATTTACCTTAAAGGATATTGAGAATGAATTGAAAGGAAGACATAAATAGATTCTTTTTAACTCGAGATTAGAAAATAAAAAATCCCATAATCATTGATAGTGGGATTTTTTATTTTCTATAGTTCAACCTAACTATTACAGACCTAATTCAGTAAAAATAGATCTTAGATTAGGATCTGATGGTCTTGGAGCATTCGCCTCAACAATCTTTCCTTCTGGGTCAATTAAGATAAACCTTGGAATTCCGGATATTTGATAAGAGTTAGCAAAAGATTGATCCGTACCTGCAAACAACTGAACACCTCCCATATTCTTGTCAGCAATCATTTGTTTCCATGCATTTTTGGCATTTGGTTTGTCAATAGAAATACTAACAAATTCTATGTTTTTTCCGTGGTATTTTTCTTCTAGTGATTGCAAAAATGGAATTTGTTGCTTGCAAGGTCCACACCAAGTTGCCCAAACATCGATATATACATATTTCCCTTTAAAATCATCTAAAGAATTTGTTCCTCCTTTGTAGTTCTCATAATTATTGAATTTAGGAGAATCGCTACCTTTTGCTGTATTTTTTAATAAATTATGCTGTTCTGCATAATTGTCAGTCAAAGTTGTATACAGTTGCTCGTTATTTTCTTTTTCAGCGGTAGCAAAAGCAGGATCTAAATCATTGTATTTTACTAACAGTTGATCGAAAGTAGATTTAGCTTCAGCTAATTTTGCATTAAAATCTTCTTGTTCTAAGCTAAAGTATTCTGGAATATTCATGAATTTACTTCCAGTTTCTAATTTTTCTTTGATATAATTAGTGTTTTGAGCACCTTTTCCGTCAAATTTAAAATCGTCCCCTGCAATAGTTAACTCTATGTCAAAACCGTTTTGGATATAAGAGAAAGTTCTATTTTGTCCTACAGTGATTCCGTAAAAATTTTCTTCATAAGAAGCTAGATCTGCAACTTTTTTAAGATGAAGAGTGTCTTTAAAATGACCTTTTTCATCAATGCTAATCTGTTTATTATAGTTTTGATTCTCTATAATTAATGTTTTTTCAGGGCTGTTTATTACAGTTCCAGAGATAGTCAGATAATCTTTTTTTTCATTAGAGCATGAAAATAAAACGATAGATGCTAAGACTAATACTATTTTTTTCATTTTAGATTGTTTTATTGAATTTCAAATATACAATTTATAGACGAGGTCAAATCTTAAAATTTACAGACTTTAACATAATATTAGGTTGGGGTAGAAATAAAAAAAAAGCCCTTGTGTAAACAAGGGCTTTTTGATATGCTTATGAATAATCCTAAGCTAACATTGTAACAGGATTCTCAATATATTGCTTTACTGTGTTCATGAAAGCAGCACCTACGGCACCGTCAATCGTTCTGTGATCACAAGCTAAAGTTAAATTCATGATGTTTCCAACAACAATAGCACCGTCTTTCACAACTGGCTTTTGTTTGATCCCTCCAACAGATAAAATAGCAGAGTTTGGTTGGTTGATGATTGATGTAAAGTTATCAACACCAAACATACCAAGATTAGAAACCGTAAAAGTTGAACCAGACATTTCTGCTGGAGTCAATTTTTTTGTTTTTGCTTTAATGGCTAAGTCTTTTACTTCAGCACCAATTTGAGTCAAGCTCTTAGTATCTGTAAAAGGAATTACAGGTACAACCAATCCATCTTCAATAGCAACTGCAACACCTATACTAATGTGGTTGTTGTAGATTGTTTGCTCATCAGTCCACTGAGTGTTGATCTGAGGATGTGATTTCAATGCCATAGCACAAGCTTTCACAACTAAATCGTTGAAAGAAACTTTTGTATCAGGTAGGCTGTTGATCTCTTTACGAGAAGCAATAGCGTTGTCCATGTTAATATCCATACCGATTGTAAAGTTTACAGCGGTAGTTTGAGAGTTGTCTAAAGCTCTTACAATTGCTTTACGCATTTGAGAGTTTTTAACTTCTGTTTGACTAACTTCTCCAACAGGAGCGGCAGCGACAGATGAAGCAGCTGGTGCTTCAGAGATAACAACATCCGTAAAGTTCTCGATATCAGTTTTAACGATACGTCCTCCTTCTCCAGTACCAACAACTTTCGCAAGGTTGATTCCTTTTTCTTCTGCTAAAGCTTTTGCTAAAGGAGAAGCAACAATTCTTCCATTTTCAGATTTGATGTTGCTAACAGTTCTTGTAGCACTTGCCGTAGAACCTGTAGCTTGTTTAGGAGCGACTGGAGCAGCTTTTTCTGCTGGTGCAGGAGTTGCAGCAGCTTCAGCCTTTGGCTCTTCAGCAGCTGGCTCGTTTGAACCACCTCCAATTTGGAAGGAAGAAACAACACCAGAAACATCAGTTCCAGCATCCCCGATAACA
Organism: Flavicella sp.; assembly: GCF_029238425.1. Classification (GTDB taxonomy): domain Bacteria; phylum Bacteroidota; class Bacteroidia; order Flavobacteriales; family Flavobacteriaceae; genus Flavicella. The sequence continues at coordinate 7,963 of NZ_JAQWGB010000207.1, read as the reverse complement.
GCTAACAAACTATCAACAGGTGCAGTTTGTCCTTCTTCAAGACCGATATATAATAAAGTACCTTCGTTAAAAGATTCAAACTCCATAGTAGCCTTGTCAGTTTCAATTTCAGCAAGGATATCTCCTTCAGAAACTTCATCACCAACTTTTTTAAGCCAAGTTGCAACAGTTCCATCCGTCATTGTATCACTTAAACGAGGCATGGTAACAACTGTAATTCCTTCAGGAATGGCAGCTGCAGCAGGAGCAGCAACTTCAGCCTTTGGCTCTTCAGCAGCAGGAGCCTCCGTTGCAGGTTCTGCATCAGCAGCAGGAGCAGCGGCAGCATCTCCAGAAAGTAAAGCAGAGAAATCTTCTCCTTCATCACCAATAATTGCTAATAAACTGTCTACAGGAGCAGTTTCACCTTCTTGTAATCCGATATGTAATAAGTAACCTTCGTTAAAAGATTCAAATTCCATAGTTGCTTTGTCAGTTTCAATTTCAGCAAGGATATCTCCTTCTTCAATTTTATCACCCACAGCTTTCAACCATTTAGCAACGACACCTTCTGTCATTGTATCACTTAAACGGGGCATTGTTATTATCTGTGCCATATTTCTTTAATTGTATATTATAAATTTTGAACTATTAATTAGTGAAGCCTAAAATAACAAGTTCTAAATTAGTTTTCTTTATTTGCTGGTTGAATGAATGGATAGTTTTCTTGTTCGTAAACTACATCATATAATTGAGATACTTCTGGATACGGAGACTCTTCAGCGAATTTCTCACATTCAGATACTTTGACTTTTACGTCTTTTTCTACTTGTTTGATTTCATCAGCAGTCAAATAATCATTTTCTTTAATGATATCTAAAACTTGTGTGATTGGATCAATTTTTTTGTACTCAGCAACTTCATCTTTTGTACGATAGTGTTGCGCATCAGACATTGAGTGTCCTCTATATCTGTATGTTTTCATTTCTAAGAATGTTGGTCCATCACCTCTACGAGCTCTTTCCATTGCTTCGTCCATTGCTTCTGCAACCTTGATAGGGTTCATGGCATCAACAGGACCAGATGGCATTTCGTAACCTAATCCTAATTTCCAAATATCTTCATGGTTTGCTGTTCTTTCAACAGAAGTTCCCATTGCGTATCCATTGTTCTCAACAATAAAAACTACAGGTAATTTCCATAACATAGCCATGTTAAATGTTTCATGCAATGATCCCTGACGTGCAGCTCCATCACCAAAACAACAAATTGTTACTGCACCAGTGTTATGGTATTTATCTCCAAATGCCATTCCAGCACCTAAAGGTATTTGTCCACCAACAATACCGTGACCACCGTAAAATCCTTTTTCTTTAGAAAAGATATGCATCGATCCTCCCATTCCATGAGAAGTACCTGTTACTTTTCCATATAATTCAGCCATTACTCTCTTAGGATCCACACCCATACCAATAGGTTGTACGTGGTTTCTATAAGCCGTAATCATTTTATCCTTTGAAAGGTCCATCACGTGTAAAGCTCCAGCTAAAATAGCTTCTTGACCGTTGTATAAATGTAAGAAACCTCTTACTTTTTGTTGGATGTATACTGCAGCTAACTTGTCTTCAAATTTTCTCCAGAACAACATGTCCTTGTACCAATTGATGTATGTTTCTTTTGTAATTTCTTTCATGATGAATTTTAATGATTATTCAAAGTATGACCGCAAAAATAACATATTACTGTATCATATTGAAGTATTCTAAGTACTTTTTTTACTGTTGAACATCATAACTTTGAATATGGCAATTTTTGATAGTTAAAAACTAAAAAGCCAAACATTTTAGTTTGGCTTTTTTGCAATTTTACAATTTGTAAACTGTTTTTTAACAGAATTAAGAATGTGGGTATCGTAATTTTATTCTGTTTTTTGAAAGATTTTTATGAATTATCTAACAAACTAGAAAAAACGTTGCTACATATAGTCTTCAATTGGCGTACAAGAGCAAATTAAATTACGATCTCCAAAGGCGTCATCAACACGTCTTACAGAAGGCCAGAATTTATTATCGGCAATGGACTCCATTGGAAATGCAGCTTGTTTTCTTGAATAATTAAACTTCCATGCATCATCAGTTAACATCTGTTGCGTATGCGGTGCATTTTTCAAAATGGAATCTTCATCATGTTTCTCCGTAGATTCAATTTCCTTTTTGATACTTAATAATGCCGCAATAAAATTGTCTAGCTCAGCTTTAGATTCACTTTCTGTGGGTTCAATCATTAAGGTACCAGGAACCGGGAAAGAAACCGTCGGTGCATGATAACCGTAATCCATTAAACGTTTTGCGATATCTACAACTTCAATACCTTTTTCTTTAAAAGCTCTAAAGTCAACAATCATCTCATGCGCACAGAATCCATTTTCACCCGTGTATAGAATATCATAAGAGTCTTCTAGGTTTTTCTTAATGTAGTTGGCATTAAGTATTGCATTTTCAGTAGCAGCTTTTAAACCATTTGCTCCAAGCATTTTAATATATCCATAGGAAATTAGTAATACTAAGGAAGATCCCCAAGGAGCAGAAGATACAGATGTGATTGGTGAGTCGCCTCCTGTTGGAATGATCGGATTAGAAGGTAGGTAAGGAGCTAAATGCTCGACAACACATATCGGACCTACTCCAGGACCACCACCACCATGAGGGATAGCAAATGTTTTATGCAGATTCAAGTGACATACATCTGCACCAATAGTTGCAGGGTTAGTCAGTCCGACTTGTGCATTCATATTGGCACCATCCATATAAACTTGACCACCATTCTCATGAATCAATTTTGTAATCTCCTTTATGCCACTTTCAAATACCCCATGTGTAGATGGATAGGTAACCATTAAAGCAGATAAATTGTCTTTATATAAAAGGGCTTTTTCTTTTAAATCTTCAAAATCAATGTTTCCTTCTGCTGTTGCCTTTGTTACGACTACCTTCATACCTGCCATAACAGCAGAAGCGGGGTTTGTACCGTGAGCAGAAGATGGGATCAAACAGATATTTCTATGGTGATCACCTCTTGCTTCGTGATAGGCTTTTATTACAAGGAGTCCGGCATATTCACCTTGTGCACCTGAGTTTGGCTGAAGCGAGGTAGCATGGAAACCAGTAATTTCATTCAGATCACTTTCAAGCTGTCTAAAAACTTCTTGGTATCCTGCTGCTTGTACGATAGGAACAAAAGGGTGAATGTTCGCCCAGTTAGCCCAACTTAATGGAAACATTTCTGAAGCTGCATTCAACTTCATTGTGCATGAACCTAAGGAAATCATCGAATGATTTAAAGATAAATCCTTTCTTTCCAGTTTTTTAATATAACGCATCATTTCTGTTTCTGAATGATAGCTGTTAAATACAGGGTTTTGCATAAACTCAGATGTTCTTGAAAGATTCTGAGGTATTGTTATTTGAGGGTTGATAGTAGTAACTTCCGTGAAAGTTTTGTCTTCTGATTTTGCAATGATTTTTACAATTTCATTTACATCAGACAATGTAGTAGTCTCGTTTAATGAGATACTCACGGTGTTTTTATTTGTATAATAAAAGTTTACATTCAACAATTCAGCATTTTCTTTGATGCTTTTTGTTTCTTTTACTTCAACGTTTAAAGTGTCAAAGAAAGTTTTGTTGATTTGTAAGATACCAAGCTTTGTGAGTTCATCATGCAATGTATAAGTCAATTGATGAACTGTGTTGGCAATGTACTTCAATCCATTAGGACCATGGTAAACACTATACATACCTGCCATAACAGCTAATAAAACTTGAGCGGTACATATGTTAGAAGTGGCTTTCTCTCTTTTTATATGTTGCTCTCTAGTTTGCAAAGCCATTCGTAAGGCGCGATTTCCATTGGCATCTTTTGTAACCCCAATAATACGTCCAGGAATATTTCTTTTATAGGCTTGTTTCGTAGCAAAGAAGGCTGCATGCGGGCCTCCATATCCCATTGGTATTCCAAATCGTTGTGTTGTTCCAACAACAACATCAGCTCCCCATTCTCCTGGGGGAGTTAATATGGATAAACTCAATAGATCGGCAGCAACTGCTACACGAACCTCTTTTTCGTTGGCGGATTTTGTGAAATTAGAATAATCTAAAACTTGTCCGTTTTTACCAGGGTATTGTACTAATGCTCCAAAAAATCCCTCTGTAAATTCAATAGTTTCATAATCTCCAAAGATCAAATCGATATGCAAGGGAGTGGCTCTTGTTTTTAAAATATCGATGGTCTGTGGCAAAACGTTATCGGATACAAAGAACTGTATAGAGTTGTTCTTTTTCTGTGCTCTGGAGCGTGTGTTATACAACATAATCATCGCTTCGGCAGCAGCCGTTCCTTCATCTAGTAAAGATGCATTTGCCAATTCCATTCCTGTCAATTCAGAAACCATGGTCTGGTAATTTAATAAGGCTTCAAGTCTACCTTGAGCTATTTCTGCCTGGTAAGGAGTATATGCCGTATACCAACCTGGATTTTCTAAAATATTTCTTTGAATGACTCCTGGGGTTATGGTTGGATGATATCCTAAACCAATATAATTCTTGAATAATTTATTTTTGATAGATAAATCATGAATATGAGCCAAATATTCATGTTCACTCATGGCTTGGTCTAAATTTAAGCCTTTTGGAATAAAAATATCTGAAGGAATTGTTTTTTTTATCAATTCATCCATTGATTTTACTCCAATGGTTGTTAGCATTTCTTGAACATTTGTTCCCCTTGGACCAACGTGTCTCGCAACAAAAGAATCTGTTTTCATTCGTGTTTTATCTGAATTATTATATCAAAATTGAGCTGCAAAAATAAATATAATTTAAAGTATCTAGTGAATAAAGGTTTTTAATTTGTTAACGAAAAGAATAGGGTTATGAACAAAAGTTAGTTTACTCTCATGTTTAGAGGTTTTTAAAGAAGGTTTTTGTTCTTTTTTTTATAAACATTTATTATTTTCGCAGAGTGTTGATTTTAATCAAGCAAAAAATTTGTAAATAATTTCATGAATAAGCTTCTGTCCCCCACTAATAATAGGTTGAATTCATTCAGTGTTTTAGGTTTTCTTTTATTAACAGTTTTTATGTTTTTAGATTATGAATCCTACGCTCAGGCATCCATACCAGGATCCACTAGAGGAGACGGAATTTGTGGTCAATGTGCTCCTGATGGATGGACAATTACTACTGGTACACCAGATGTTTCGAACAAAACAACTACAGGTGGTGGTGCTCCGGGTAATAACTTAGGGCATACTGCCACTTGGGATCCGGAGGATGGCGGAACGGAATTGGATCTTCCACCTACAGGACATACAACTTGGATAACTTTGAGGGATGTTGGTACGCAGTATGATCAGGAGTCGGTTTCAACTACAATTACTGGTTTAGTTGAAGGGAAGTTATACAAGCTTAGTATGTATACTATGACTAGTATCAGTAATAACGATGGAAATGGTGGAAATTATTATGCTGGTGTAATTGAGGATGCTTTTGAATATGAGGTTGAGGGTTATCCTATACAACCGTTACCTGTATTGAAAAGAGATGTGTGGTCAAAAACTACGTTTGTTTTTATATATCAGAATAAAGTAGGTACAACAATGGGAGAAGCAGAGTTTACGCTGCTGCCTGGAGATAATTCAACTTTTGCACCTGGTGCAAATGCTCAGTTGTTACAGTGTGTAAATATTTCTATAGCAAACGGTATCGAAGCTCTAGAAATATTAGATACTGATGGTGATGGTTATGATGACAATGATGATATTGACGATGATAATGATGGGATTTTAGATTCTGATGAAATCACAGACCCTAATGGAAATTGGACGGACCCAAGTGGAGATTCAGATTTAGATGGTGTTCCAAATTATTTAGATAGATATCCTTTTACTGATATTACGGATGATGAAAACGAGGTTCAAGCTAATATTCTTGCAGATTCAAATGGAGATGGAGTGCCGGATGTGTATGATTTTGATGAGGATGGTATCCCTAATCATTTGGATTTAGATTCTGATAATGATGGTGTTTTGGATAACGTAGAAGCCCAAGCAGTTCCTCAATCGAATGTTTCTTTTATCTATCCAACAGGAAGTATTAATTCTAACGGTTTGTATGTTGTGTTTGAAGACGGAAATGACACGACCTCTAGTGTTACAGGATACAATACTGATGGTAACTTAAATGATGGTCCAGATTTTTTAGATATTGACGCGGACGATGACGGTATACCTGATAATATCGAAGCTCAGTCCACATTAGGATATATAGCACCAACAGGAAATGTAGGGGATAATGGTGTTGACTCGGTTTATGAAAACGCGGATACTTTTTCACCATCAGGTATTTCATTGATAAATACAGATAGTGGTATTGATGATGTTCCAGATTATCGTGATTCAGATTCAGACAATGATGGAGTCAATGATATTTTTGAAAATGGAGATGTTTCAAATACATTAAGCGGTTCTGATACTGATGGAGATGGACTAGATGATAATTTTGATTCAGACAATACAAATTTCGATCCCAATGATGATAATGATACTCCTTCAGCATCTTTGGGAGATTCTGACTCAGACGTAAATACAAATGGAGATGTAGATTATAGAGATGGAGTAGAAGGACTAGATACTGATGGTGATATGATTCCTGACTTAGAAGATATTGATGATGATAATGACGGAATTCTGGATGTTGTAGAAACAGAAGCCTGTAGTGTTGGTAACTTAAATTATGAATACTATGGTTCAGCACCTGATGGAAGTACTGTTGACAATATACCATATAGTAATTCTGATGATACTGGAACTGTAGGTGATTTTCTTGTTACTGATTTGGATACGTCCAATTCAGGGAATGGTGATAGGTTTTCCATACGCTATACTGGTTTTCTTCAAATAGATACAGAAGAACAATATACATTTGATTTGAATTCTGATGATGGTTCAAAAATGTATATAGATGGTATATTGGTGGCAGAGTATGACGGATTGCATGCAGCTTCTAGTAACGGAACTTCATATCCAATTGATTTAACGGTAGGGCTCCATCCAATTACGATAGTGTTTTTTGAATTGACAGGACAAGATTCTATGATTGTGAGTTATACGAGTAATTCGGTAGGAAATGCGATTCCTATTCCATTTTCAAAACTGTATGCTGTATGTGATAAGGATACTGATGGAGATGGTGTTGTGGATAGGTTTGATATTGATTCAGATAATGACGGGATATTGGATAATAGAGAAGCACAGACTACCGATGGTTATGTGGCATTATCAGGTTTAGATATTGATAACGACGGTTTGGATGATGCATTTGATGATAATGTATCTAGTAGATTTGGATCAAATGGTATAACCGTAGCTGAGTTAATTAATACTGATGGAGGATTAACCAATTCAGATTTGATACCCGATTATTTAGATATTGATTCTGACAACGATGGAATTCCAGACAATATTGAAGCTCAAAGTACACATACTTATGTGGGGCCAAACTCAATTCCTGGTGTTAACGGGTTGGACAGTGCATATGATTTTACTGACTCTTATAGTTCAGTAGGTTTGTCAACCACATTAGTGAATACAGATGGAGATGCGGAACCAGATTATAGAGATATAGATTCTGACGGAGACGGCACCAATGATGACGTTGAAGGAAGAACAGGTTCTCCAATTTGGATTGGAACTGATAGTGATACAGATGGGTTAGATGATGGCTTTGACAATATTAACACATCAGGAAGTGGAATATTTGATGTTAATGATGATATATCTGATCCTGTTTTATCAGGTTTAATTGATGACGATTCAGATGTTAGTTCTGGAGGGGATGTAGACTATAGGGATAACTTAGCAGGACAGGATACTGATGGTGATGGAATTATTGATAGTATAGATATTGATGATGATAATGATGGTATT
>NZ_JAQWGB010000198.1 GCF_029238425.1 Flavicella sp. | reverse complement strand
TTGGTATATATATTGAGCTATAGCTAAAAGTAAAAAAATAAAAAATAGTATGGATAAATTAAAAAAGTGGTTGCCGTTAATAGTTGTAGGTTTATTTCTGTTATGGGGGTATAGCTCCTTTAAAGGATTTAATAATACAGCTGTTACGTATCAAGAAGATGCAAAAACAGCATGGTCTAATGTAGAAAGCTCTTACCAAAGAAGAGCTGATTTGATACCGAATTTAGTAAATACAGTAAAGGGGTATGCGGCTCATGAAAGTGAAACGTTAGAAGCTGTAATCAAAGCAAGAGCAAGTGCAACGAGTACAAAAATTGATGCAAGCAACTTGACTGAAGAAAATATGGCGGCGTATCAAAGAGCACAACAAGGATTGGCAGGTGCTTTAGGTAAATTAATGGTAGTCGCTGAAAAATACCCTGACTTAAAAGCGAACACAAATTTCTTAGAATTACAGAGTCAGTTGGAAGGAACAGAGAATAGAATTAATGTGGAACGAAATAGGTTCAATGCATTGGTAAATACTTACAACAAGCATATCAAAATTTTCCCAAATTCTGTATTTGCTGGAATGTTAAATTTTGAAGAGATGAGTCGTTATAAGTCGGCAGAAGGAAGTGAAAAAGCACCTGACGTAAAATTTTAATTATGCCAAACACGGAATATCATTTATCTGAACAAGAAGAGTTGGATGTAGTAGAGGCTATAAAATCTGCTGAGCTGAATACCTCAGGAGAGATTAGAGTTCATATCGATCCAAGTTCTGATAAAGATGGGTTGGAGAGAGCAAAAGAAGTCTTCTTTGAATTAAAAATGAATGAAACAGAAGCTCAGAATGGGGTTTTGTTTTATTTGGCGGTAAAAGAACACAAATTCGCCATCTTGGGTGATGCCGGAATTGATAAGGTGGTTCCTGATGATTTTTGGAACTCTACTAAGGAATTAGTGATTGGTGAATTTAAAAAAGGGGATTTTGCAACAGGTTTGCAATTGGGAATTGCAGAAGCCGGTAAAAGGCTGAAAGAATTCTTTCCTTACCAAAAAGATGATATTAATGAATTACCTGATGAAATATCTAAAGGGTAAATAAAATAAAAATAAGAATTATGAATACAGATGTTTTATTACAAAGAGAACAAGTAGAAGCAGCTTTTATCTCTAAGGTTTATGGTTGGATGAGTGCCGCTCTGGTAATCACAGGAGTTGTTGCCATGTGGGCAGCCTCTACACCAGCAGTTTTACAGGCTATTTTTCCTGCATCGGGAAGTATGCTTCCTTTTTATTTATTAATTGGAGCTGAGTTTGGTGCGGTGATTTTTCTTTCGGCAAGAATCAATAAAATGACAGCAGAAACCGCTGGAATTGTGTTTTTATTGTATTCTGTTTTAAATGGATTGACACTATCTATGGTGTTCTTGATATATACAAGTTCATCAATTGCATCTACTTTTTTAGTAACTGCTGCAACTTTTGGTGTGATGAGTGCTTACGGGTATATGACTAAAAAAGATTTAACTTCTATTGGGAATCTAGCCTTCATGGCATTGATCGGTTTGATTATCGGATCTGTCGTAAATATATTCTTGCAGAGCGAGATTATGTATTGGGTAATTACCTATGCAGGTGTTTTAATATTCGTTGCTCTAACTGCTTATGATACACAGAAAATTAAAAGAATGGCAGCTTATGACGATACGCAAGAAGTATCAAAAAAGAAATCCATTATGGGAGCATTGACTTTGTATTTAGATTTTGTAAATCTATTCTTGTATTTACTTCGTTTTATGGGAGACCGTAAATAATTTTTTTTGATAACAGTTAATTTCCATCGTTTGAAAGTTCAAAAAATAGTATCCATCATTTTACTTGTGATTGTTTCAATGACAAGTATATATTCTCAAAGTGGAATTCCGGATGTTCCGAAAAAAGAGACGAGTCTGTATGATTATGCAAACTTACTTTCTAAAAATGAACAAAAGACTCTTGAGCGAAAATTAATTCGTTATTCGGATTCTACATCAACGCAGATAGTGGTGGTTACCATGACTTCTATTGGCGCTAATGAAATTGCGATGTTTGCGACAGAGTTAGCTCATAAGTGGGGTATTGGCCAGAAGGGAAAAGACAACGGAGTGTTGGTATTGGTTGCTAAAAATGAGCGAAAAGTAAATATATCAACAGGGTATGGAGTGGAGCATTTATTGACAGATGCTTTGTCTAGAAGAATTATTGAAAACATAATAACTCCTAGGTTTAAATCAGGTAACTTTTATGCTGGTTTGGATAATGGTACAGATGCTATTTTTAAAGTTCTTAATGGTGAGTTCAAAGAAAATAGGAAAAAGAAAGCTACTTCTGATGAATCTTCAAAAATAAAAGGTTTCTTTATTTTTGTTGTACTTGTCTTGTTCTTTATTTTCAGAAATCGTGGAAATAAAGGAGGAGGAAGAGGAGGAAGGCGCAACGCTTCATCTGATATTTTGACCGCTATATTATTTAGTAATATGGGAAGAAGTAGTGGAGGTTTCGGTGGCGGAAGTTCAGGTGGTTTTGGCGGAGGAGGTTTCTCAGGAGGCTTCGGAGGCGGAGGCTTTGGAGGAGGTGGAGCTAGCGGAAGCTGGTAATCATCTTTTCGATGCCATTTCGATTAATTTTGAAATGGTATTATAATTCCTTGTCGTAGCTGAGGTTTCTAATTTCTTTTCAAAAAAATGATTGGTTAATTTAGTTTTTCCATAGCCATTTAGACATTGAATATAAACCATATCGTTCTGAACTATAAAATTGTCCCCATGGTGTTGGTTTACTGCATTCAAGATAGTAGTATCCTGAGTTGACATCTTTTCTAAAAAGCAAAAATACAATTGCTTTGTTTCCGTGATTTGGAAAGGAATAGTGTCCATAATGCCTTGTAACTCTTTAGTTGTTTTTATGATTGCTGTTGTATCAATATCAAAGTTTTTAAGCACTATTTTTTCCACTATAGATGTGACTTGTGTTTTAGTTAAGTCGCAATTTGGAATTAATATATTTCCACTTTGGATATAGGTCTGAGCATCGAGGAATTCACTTTGCAATGCCAGTTTTAGATCTTGCATTTTTAACTTGTTTTTGCCTGCAACATTAACAGCTCTAAGAAATAGGATATAGTCCATCATGGTATAAATGTATCAAATATAATAGCTAAAATAAAAAATGCCTTTAGCTGTATGTCTAAAGGCATTTATGTTCAATCTAAACCAAAGATTGCTTTCCGCGGCTCTACCCAGCAGATACGTTTCCACCCGAAGATGTTTTTCTTTCAATATTTTTAGGATTTCCTTTGTGGTTGATACTACCACCACTACTTGCTTTCCCTTTTAGAGATTCTGTTGCAGTTACTTTTATATGAGAACCGCTACTCGCTTTAGATTCTACATTTTTAGCAGTTAGCTTATAAGCATTGATACTGCTACCACTACTTGATTTTACTGAAAAGTTAGAAGCTTTACCTTTTAGTTTTATATGTGATCCACTGCTTGAACTTGAGGTCAGTTTGTCGGCATTTATCTGTAGATCTATATGTGACCCACTACTAGAATGTACCGTTAAAACATCAGCGATCAATGTGTTTTCCGAGATAACTCGAGCACCACTGCTAGTTTCAATAGTTTGAATTTGATCAGCGGTTAAATACACATTTCGTGCCTTGGATTTTTTAATATTAGGCTCACAAAATATTTTTAAGTTTCCGTTTTTAAATTCTGTTTTAATCAAGGACATTAAGTTTTCGTCCGTTTCTACGGTCAACATGTCCTTAGATCCCATGGTTAAGTACACGGTAATTCCTTCTTGAACCTCAATTTTTGTAATGGATTCAGTAATAGCGCGTTCCTCTGTGATAACATTCTTGTTACCTGTTGCAGAATTGTTTTGTCCAACATCTACTTTGCAACTTGTTAGGATTACAAATAATGAAAGCAGCAGTGTTACTTGTTTTGTAAATTGTTTCATAATAGTTTTTTTTAGTTTCTAAATAATCTTTCATCACAATCTGTACATTCTAAACCCACGGGTCTCATGATGAAATGATGGTTTGGCAAATCATTGCTATAGATGTCTTGAGTGGTTTCAATGTTTCCTAAAAAACTTTTCGTAGAGTTTGTAAAATGAATCGTTGTGTTTTCTGGAACGGCAATCGTAATTGCAATATCTTGATTTTTATCGATGCTGTTTTCAGGACTTAAAAAGTAACCGTCAAGAAGTATAGTTTTATTTTCTATAATGTAATTGTATTCTAATTTTTCTGCGTTTTGATTGGCGATGTTTCTGTCCTTACCTACGGACATACGTCGCACTTTTACAGAAGCAACATCGGTATCATTGTATACCACATCCACAGAGATATTATTGCTGTATAATTTTCTAACATCTTGATCGTAGACATATTCTTGTTTGGTGTCTTTTCTTAAATAGTTCTTATATAATAACTCTTCGTTATTGATTAACTTCACTTGGAGTGTATCATTCGCTTGATAAGCAAAAGGAGTCTCAATGATTTTAGAACCTTTAAATGCTTTGGCTGTACTGTGTTCTATTCCTGTAAAAATCAAAGCTAATATGGCAATAATCCAAATTCCTAAAAGTGTCAAAGAAGTGGCTTTGCTCAATTGTTTTACAGAAGAAGATACAATGCGCAATCCTAGTAAAAATAAAATTAGGAATGGAAATCCAATCGCAACAAATATCAAAGCTGCTAAGGTCCAATGTGGAATGATAGAACTATAAATAAAAGAAGGTATGGTGGTGAAATTATGAGTCATTCCCATAAATTCGATACTCCCGAAAGAGAACGCTCCAATAACTAAAGTTAACAAAATTGCTGCGGCAACAAACATTAGAAGCACTCCAATAACCTTTCCAATAACTTTAAATATTGCTAGTATTATTTTGCCTAAAGTGTCTAAAAAATTCTGAAAACCTGTTTTAGCTTTGCTGTAATCTGCATTTTTTATTTTGTCCCCAACATTGTTAAATTCCGTACGAATTTTTTTTTCGATATTGTCTATATTTACAGCTTCGCCTTCCATTTCAAGCTTTTCTGCTGTAGTTCTTGCCTCTGGCAAAAGAATCCATAAGATGATATAAATTGGAATTCCAAAACCACCGGTAATTGTTAGAAGTATAAAAGCAAGTCTGATCCAAATAGAATCAATTCCAAAATAATGTCCTAGACCTGCTGCCACTCCTCCTAAGAATTTATCTTCACCATCTCTGTACAGTTTTTTTGTATTGCCGGTTCTAGGTCGATAGGTTGAACTATGATCTGCATATTCTTCCCCTTGATCATCATAATCTTCAGGTTGCCCCATGATTTTAATGATATCATTAATGTCAGATTCGTTGATAACCTGTCTTGGGTCTCTGATAGTTTCAGATAATAATTCACTAATTCTAGCCTCGATATCAGCAATGATTTCATTTTTCCCTTGAGGATCGTCACTTAAAGATCTTGCTATGGATTCTAAATAACCTTTTAGGATTTGATAGGCTACTTCATCAATATGAAAAAAGAATCCTCCCAGATTTATGTTGATAGTTTTATTCATCTTATTTATTTTTTTTGCTAGTAACTGTTTGTACTGCGTTTGTTAGGTTGTTCCATGTTGTATTTAATTCCTTAAGGAAAAGGGCACCGTTCTCTGTGAGAACATAATATTTTCTCGGAGGTCCAGAGGTAGACTCTTCCCAACGATAACTCAAGAGACCCGCATTTTTAAGTCGAGTTAATAATGGATAAATGGTCCCTTCCACTACAATCATTTCCGCATCTTTTAATGTGGAAAGAATTTCTGAGGTATAGGCATCTCCATGTTGAAGGATGGAAAGAATACAATATTCTAGGACTCCTTTTCTCATCTGTGCTTTTGTGTTTTCTATCTTCATGTAAAAAGGATTTTATTTTAAAAAATTAATTGTCATTGGGTATTGGTAAGTTTCACCTTTCTGTGCCTTAGAGGCTGCAATAATTATCAAACAAACGCTCATTAATTCAAACAAGCCGTATATTCCAAATAATAAAAAAATGATACCAGGAACATTTAAAAATGCAAAAACAAAAAATGAAGTGAATAATCCAACGGCCAAAATAACTTTGTAAAATCCATAGGTGATATTGAAGTTTACAGCCTCTTTTCCGTTGTTGTTAAGAAATGGACTTTCTGTTTTTTGAGCTTTCCATAATACCAAGGGAATGATGATTCCTCCAAAAGGAAATAGAAAACCTAATAAGGCCGAAATGTGAATTAAAAATGCGTTGGTTTCTTCTTTTGATGATTTCATAAAGATTCACTTTAAATGTATTGATGGTACAAATATATATAAACATATAGTATTATGCAAAACATAGTACTGTTTGATTTTGTTTTCAATTCGTTGGTAGTAAGTGTAATTCTAGTGTTTATCTGGGGTTGTAGTCGTTTTATTTTTTTTAAAATAATTTATGATTTTTTGTCTGAATCTCGGTTTTTGGGAAAATTGGACTAAAATTAGCAGCTGATTTCTTTTTTTTCTAACTTACAGAAATGAAATTTACTGCTGCTATTTTAAACCGTTTTGTGTTTTTTAAAATTCCATCTGCATATCTATCTGGAGTTCGGGTTGATTCCGTTTCCGAAGATAAAATTACGGTACGTGTCCGGTCTCAATGGATCAATCAAAATCCGTTTAAGTCCATGTATTGGGCAACGCAGGGAATGGCTTCTGAATTAGCAACCGGAGTTTTGATGATGCGAAAAATTTATTCCTCTAAAAAAAAGATATCCATGTTGGTCGTTGGGCAAAAGGGAGAATTTTTAAAAAAGGCTACAGGAGTGATTTATTTTGATTGTTTGGATGATGGTCAAATTCAAAAAGCAATTGATACAGCAGTCCAAACCGGGGAGGGCCAGCAATTGGTATTGCAGTCCAATGGTGTTGATGAACAAGGGGATATTGTTTCAAAATTTGAATATGAATGGGGTATAAAGTTAAAACAGTGATGAGGTTTGCAATAGTATTTGTGTTGTTGATGAGCATGGGGTGTTCCAAAGAGGAGGTTATCGGTTATGAAGATTTAGAAGATTATATAGGTCTGCACCGTTTGGATGATGAAAATGATGTAATTGCTTGCGCGGCGAGTGCAAAGGATGATTCGGGGAATACATTGGTCTTTTTTTATCCGATTCCTGGGGCTACGGATTACAAATTTTTTGAAACCAAAGATGTTACTGTGGATAAGGATAACTTGTCTTTGTACACAGAAATTGAGTTGCCGCTAGAACCTGTTTTTAATGGATACCTTCAAAGGTTTGTGCGTAGTTCTTTAATAGAAACATATTGTATTGTAACTTATAAAGTCAATGGGGAATTACGAACTTCACAACCCATTCGGTTGAAGCAACTCACGAACCCAACGGAATGGACTCAAGAGGTAGCGATCGACTTTAGTCAAAATACAAATCCAGAGTTTTCTTGGAATGATGGACAAATTGATGAAAATGCGATTTATTTTCAAGTGGTAACGGATGCACAAAATAATTTGCTATCTGGGACCTATACCTATGAAAAATTATTTACCTATTACAATCTGGAGAATGTTGTTCTTAATGTTACTAGAGAAAATCCACCGTCACTTTTGTCGAACAATAGTTATAGTTTTACCATGATGGGAGTGAGTTTGGATAATTGGGTTAATTTGGTGATTCAAAAAGATTTTCAAATACCTAACTAAAAAAATAAATATGAGTGCACACGTTATCGATTACAAAATAGAGGGAGATGAAATGCAATTTGTTGAAATTGAGTTAGACCCTCAGGAAAGTGTTATTGCTGAATCTGGAAGTTTTATGATGATGGATTCAGGAATCACCATGTCAACAATTTTTGGTGATGGGTCAGGACAATCGGAAGGGGTGCTTGGAAAATTATTTTCTGCAGGAAAAAGATTACTTACGGGTGAAAGTTTGTTTATGACCGTATTTACAAACACAGAATTTGGAAAAAAACATGTTTCTTTTGCTTCTCCATACCCTGGAAGAATTGTTCCCTTAGATTTATCTAAAAATCAAGGAAAGTTTATTTGTCAAAAAGATGCGTTTTTATGTGCGGCAAAGGGAGTTTCTATTGGAATAGAATTTTCTAAAAAATTAGGAAGAGGTCTGTTTGGGGGAGAAGGCTTTATCATGCAAAAATTAGAAGGAGACGGAATGGCTTTTGTGCATGCCGGAGGAACCATTACTAAAAAGACCTTATTGCCAGGAGAAATTTTAAAAGTAGATACCGGATGTTTGGTTGGTTTTACTCAATCAGTGCACTATGATATTGAGTTTGTAGGAGGTATAAAAAACTCCCTTTTTGGAGGGGAAGGATTGTTTTTCGCTAGTCTGCAAGGACCGGGAGAAGTTTATATACAATCGTTGCCTTTCAGTAGGTTGGCAAATCGAGTACTTTCTATGGCTCCCAGAACTGGAGGTAAAAGTCAGGGAGAAGGAAGTATTTTAGGAGGCATAGGCGATTTGCTAGATGGAGATAATCGATAGGATTCAGCACTATGTAATATTTAAAAATATATAGAGAATAAAAAAAGGGAACGTTATCAATACGTTCCCTTTTATTTTTTTGTGAAAATTAATTATTCTTCAGAAGCAGATTTAATTTTTTCAATGAAAGAATTTAATTCTTTTCCGTAGCGTGAATTTTTAATTTCTAGACTTAAAGAATTGTTGATTGTATCTAAATATTTTACGTTTGCATTGTTCAGAACACTCAGAGCTAAATAAGGAGCTACTTCAGAATCTGTATTGTTCAAAGCAAAATTAATAGTGTATAAATATTTTTTACGAAGCAAGGTTTTTGACTCCTTTGCAATCTCATCAATTTTTTCTTGATTTTTTTCTTTGATGGCATCAAAATTAGCTTTGATCATTTCCAGGTTTTTATTTTGAAAACGTGAAGCGATAATATTATACTGATCTAAAATTTCTTGGTTTTTTGAACCAGAAATTTTCGCGTGCAATACAAAATTTTCTAAGTTGGTGTTGATAGTGATTTCTCCTGGTTCTCCAAAAAATGGAATAGATTTTTCACTGTCTTTGTCCAAAGTAAGAAAATGTAATTGAGAAGAATTTATATCAGAAATTAATTGATACACTCCAGTTCCTTTTACAAAAGTAGAATCTACAGTAGATAAAATTCCGTCATCAATTTTTTGAAGAAACAAGGTTCCTTTCTTCAACCCTTTTACTTCTCCTTTTACTACCATAGCGTCTTTACTTGGTTCTTTATCACAAGACACAAACAATACAGCGGTTAAGAATGAGATGATAAATAGGTTTTTCATAATGGTTTAGTTTAGTTGTTTTTTTATAAATGCTTGGCAATAGCCTTTGCAACTCCGTCGTTGTGGTTGGTATCAGTAACATCATCTGCAATTGCCAATACTTCTTCTTTGGCATTTTCAACAGCTACTCCCATTTTAACAGCGTTAAGCATTTCAATATCGTTATAATTATCACCAAAAGCAATACAATTCTCAAGTGAGAAGTCGCTATAACTATTTTTTAGTAAGGTGCTGATTCCTGTTAGTTTAGAGATTTCTTTACTAGCGATTTCAATATACGTATCCTTAGATCTATATAGATGAAGTTCATCCGGAAAGGCCAAACTTAGACTTTCCATCACGATATCTAACTCTTCTTTATCACCCATACACATTACTTTATGTGCACCTTTATTGGTTGTTTTCCAATCCGTTAAAACTTCTTCAATCGGTTTTATAGTTGGGGTAACTTTGGTGTTGTTTTCTTCTCTTTTTGCCCAAAAATCCATTCCTTCTACATACCAATCGTCATTATTGTATAAACTGATATGGAATTTTTTCTCAGTATTTAAATCTGCGATTACTTCCAAAATAGAATGCTCAATTTCTGTCGAATGTATGCTTTCTTTATTTACTAAAACGAGTCCGCCGTTATAACAGATTATAGGAGTGTTTTTTATATTCAAATCCTCTTGAATATGGTACATAGCACTAGGCATTCTTGATGAGATCAAAACAAATGGAATATCATTTCTTGAAATTCTAGCGACTTCTGTTTTTAGTGCTTCTGAGGGAATTCTTTCTTTACTTAATAAAGTTCCGTCAATATCTGTAAAGGCAATCTTAAGGCTCATAGGGTGTTTTTTAATTCTGTGTTTCGTCCTTGTCTCTCTCTAAAATAGCTTTTACAACACCGCGATGTACAAATGAGTTGACAACTCTCCATCCAGTTTTTGCATAACTATTTAGTAGGTTTTCAAAGTCGGTATCCTTTTTAATAGGAGTACTTTTTTGTTTGATGAATTTATATTCTTTCATGGTTTAAGAAGTTTATAGTAGTGGGTTATTTAGAATTCTTTTTAGGAGGCATTGGCCCTCTTTTATGAATGATCAATCCGTTTAAAAAATTACGCAAAAACTGATCCTTGCATTCCATGTATTTTGGGTGATCTTCGTTTCTGTACAGTGCGTTTATTTCACTTTTAGTGACTTTAAAATCCACAAGTCCCATAATATGAACGATATCAGTGTCTTTTAATTGAAGTGCTACTCTTAACTTTTTTAAGATGTCGTTATTTGTCATAATTCTTAATTGAAATGCAAATATAGTTAATTAGATTTGTTGGTATTCAAATTTATGATGATGAAACAGCTAAGTAAAAGACTTCAAAAGATATATATCCTTTTTATTTTAATTTCAGGGTTTTATGTAGCGGCTCAAAACGATAGACCCGAAGGTTTTAAAGAGATTAAAGTAGCAATACCAGATGTTTTATTAGAGATAAGATATTTTGGAAATCATAATTTTATAGGAAAGCCGATACATGGCTACCATGCTCCAAAAGCAATCCTTTCTGTAGAAGCGATGCAACAACTAAAAGAGGTGCAGAAATCCTTAATGAAAAAGGGGTTGGGGCTTAAAATATATGACGCATACCGTCCACAAACAGCAGTAGACCATTTTGTAGTTTGGGCGAAAGAGGAACATGATACCTTAATGAAAGCTGAATTTTATCCGGATGTTGAGAAAAGAGATTTATTCAAATTAGATTATATAGCTGCGAAATCTGGACATACTAGAGGGAGCACTGTCGATTTGACTTTGATAGATGTCAAAACTCAAAAAGAATTGGATATGGGAAGTCCGTATGACTTTTTTGGGAAAATTTCTTGGCCTGATGATACTTCTATCACAGAAAAACAACATGAAAATAGAATGTTATTGAGAGATGTTATGTTAGCTCATAACTTCAAACCGTATAAATGTGAATGGTGGCATTTTACCTTAAAAGATGAACCTTACCCGAATACATATTTTGACTTTCCTGTAGAGTAGTTAGGGTCAGTCGAGTGATTTATGTTGTCAGTTCGAGTGGTTTTTGGAAAAAGTTATATCGAGAACTCGTTTTAAAATCAATGAATCCATTTAGAGCCACGATTTCTCGATACAAATTACTACAGTACCTTGCGTAATTCACTCGAAATGACAGCTTGTTCTTTATGATTATCTCCCTAGTGAATAAGGATCTTTAGAGTTTAGTAATTCATTGAATAAATCCTATTTTAATATTGTCAGTTCGAGTGATTTTTGGAAAAAGTTATATCGAGAACTCGTTTTAAAATCAATGAATCCATTTAGAACCACGATTTCTCGATACAAATTACTGCAGTACCTTTCGTAATTCACTCGAAATGACAGCTTGTTCTTTATGATTATCTCCCTAGTGAATAAGGATCTTTAGAGTTTAGTAATTCATTGAATAAATCCTGTTTTAATAATATCAGTTCGAGTGATTTTTGAAAAAAAATTATATCGAGAACTCGTAATGAATTACATATTAAAAATGGAATTTAGCTAGTCAGTTCAAAACTTTGCGTTTCCATTTCAATACCATTGATCACCAAGCTTACTTTGTGTGTACCTGCATAATATTTTCTTGTGGTTATGATTTTAAAGGATTGCCGTCTTTCATAATGCAGTGTTTCAATAGCATTCATATCTCTTTCAGAAATTTTAAATACTTTTTTGGATAGAGAACCATTTGCTAAGAGGAAATGGATGAAATATTCTAATCTAACTTTTTGATTGCTTTTACTTTTATTGGTGATGGAAAAATCAAAGGTCAAATAAGAACCGACGGTAACTTTTTTCTCTTTTAGGCTCAAGCCACTGATTTCGAAATTAGTTATATTTCCATAGCCAAAAAGTTGCAGTGCCTTTGTGTTTCCTTTTTTCAAAAGAGTTCTTGCCGCATGTTTTACCAACCAATTTCTCTCTTCAGAAAAACCGTTCCAATCATACAAAAGTTTTAAAACTTCTTTAGGGTGTTCCTTAGAAATGTCGTTGATGTTATTAGCAACACTTCTTCTTACATACAAAGAAGGGTCATCTTTTAAATTTTCTAATATGGGATAAATCGGACTCGGATCTTTTTTCAAAAATGGCAATCCCATTCCCCAAGGTAATCTAGGTCGACAACCTTCAGAAGCAAGTCTTCTCACAGAGGAATGCGAGTGAGAACTCCATTCCACCAATTGGGCAAAAGTTTCTTTTGGGTATTTTAATAGAAAGGGTCTAATGGCAAATTCACAACTAGCCAATACAGTAACTTTTTCAATAGTCTGTAGTGAGGCTTGCAATTCCTGTAATCCATAGACTTCAATATAATCACATAAGACTAGGTATTCAAAAGTGTCTTGTTTGTTTTGATTAATTCTAATATCCTCCGAAATTGCTGTGATCAATTGTAAGTTCTCAATGGTGTTATCAGAAAGTTGATCGTGAATGGCTGCGGCAATATGTTTGATTCGGGGTTTGAGTTCTAGATGAATCCAGTTTTTATCAAAAACGAATTTTAAAAATTGTTCTACATCGAAGTTTTCAATATGCATTTCACAAATTTCTGAGAAGGGCACAACAAATTGCTCGTTGAACATATTTTTTAAAGGTTCTGCCATTTTTTAAACTAAAATTTTTAAAGTTAAGTTTTGAGTTTTGAATTGAGAAAATATATTTAGCTTCCTGCTTCCTGCTTCCTGCTTCCTGCTTCTTTATTTAAGCACCGCTCTAGAAATTACAATCTTTTGAATTTCTGAGGTTCCTTCATAAATTTGTGTGATTTTAGCATCACGCATCATTCTTTCTACATGGTATTCTTTTACAAAACCATAGCCCCCATGAATTTGAACGGCTTCTGTAGTTATTTTCATTGAACTATCTGCACAGTACAATTTTGCCATGGAGCTAGATAAATCATAATTTAACCCTTGGTCTTTGTCCCAAGCAGCCTTCAAGCATAAAAATCTTCCTGCTTCAATTTCAACTGCCATGTCGGCAAGTTTAAAAGCTATTGCTTGATGTTTGCTTATTTCTTTTCCAAAGGCTTTACGTTCTTTGCTGTATTGTAATGATAGCTCATAGGCACCAGAAGAAATTCCAAGGGCTTGTGCTGCAATTCCAATTCTTCCTCCAGAAAGAGTTTCCATGGCGAATCTAAATCCAAAGCCATCTTCTCCAATTCTGTTTTCTTTTGGAACTTTTACATCTGTAAATAATAAGGAATGGGTGTCAGAACCTCGGATTCCTAGTTTGTTTTCTTTTTTACCAACTTTAAATCCTGGAGTGTCTTTTTCAACAATAAAAACATTGATTCCTTTGTGTGCTTTTGAAATATCGGTTTGCGCTACAACTAAATAAATACTTGCATTTCCTCCATTTGTAATCCAGTTTTTTACGCCATTTAATAGATAGTGGTCACCTTTGTCAATGGCAGTAGTTTTTTGCGAAGTAGCATCACTACCAGCTTCGGGTTCACTTAAACAAAAAGCTCCCAATACTTCCCCGCTCGCTAAAGGCTTTAGATATTTTTGTTTTTGTTCTTCGGATCCATATTTTTCTAAACCCCAGCATACCAAAGAATTATTTGCAGACATCGCAACTCCCGCTGAGGCATCTATTTTAGAAATTTCTTCAATAGCCAATACATAAGAAATGGTATCCATACCGCTCCCTCCATATTCTGGAGAGACCATCATACCCATCAAACCAAGTTCTCCCATTTTTTTTATTTGTTCATGAGGGAAGGTTTGTGTTTCATCGCGTTCAATTACACCTGGCAGTAATTCTGACTTAGCAAAATCTCTAGCCGCATCTCTAATCATTATATGTTCTTCTGATAATTGAAAGTTCATAAGCGTCGTTTTTATTTTAGAAAATTCAATATAGTAATTTTTAAAGGTGCATTTAATTTTAAATCATAATTTTTAGCTCAATCAATGTAAAAAACTACATTTGTTAAGGAACTTAGAATTATGCAAAAAACGATTTACGGTATTGGAGTTATGTCGGGTACTTCCCTTGACGGAATGGATGTGGTCTATGTAAAATTTGAAAATGATGGAATCTATCACTATGAAATTATATACAGTGAAACCTATGCATATCCTAAAAACTGGCTTGAATCTTTAAAAACAGCATTTCATAAAAAGCCTGAGGACCTGAAAGAACTAGATTCCTTATATGGAGTATATATTGGTGAAGTTGTAAATGCTTTTATAAAATATTTTGAGATTGAAAAGGTGGATTTGATTGCTTCGCATGGTCATACGATTTTTCATAAACCAGAAGAAGGGTTTACCATGCAAATTGGTTGCGGGAAAGAGATTGCAAAAATTACAAATAAAAAGGTTGTATACGATTTTAGAACACAAGATGTAGAATTAGGTGGTCAAGGCGCTCCCTTAGTTCCTATAGGAGATAAATTACTTTTTTCGGAATATGATTTTTGTTTGAATTTAGGTGGTTTTGCAAATGTGTCTTTCGAAAAAAACAAACAAAGGATCGCATTTGATATTTGTCCTGTAAATATTGTGATGAATTATTTTACAAGAGAGATCGGTAAAGAATTTGACGATAAAGGAGAACTAGCATCTATAGGCTATATCAATTCAAAATTATTGAAGAGGTTGAACGAGGACCCTTTCTTTAAATTAAATTATCCTAAATCTTTAGGCTTTGAGTTTGTTGAAAAAAATGTGCTTCCTATTATAAAGGAGTATAATCTAGAAACTGAAGACATCCTTCGAACTTATGTGGAACATGTTTCCATTCAAATCGCAAATATTGTAGGAGAAAACAAATCATCAAAAACTTTGGTGACTGGCGGTGGTGTTTATAATGACTTTTTATTAGAACGAATTCGATATCATTCAACGTCTACTTTTGTAATTCCTGAAAACAAATTGGTGGAGTTCAAAGAGGCCTTGATATTTGCCTTTCTTGGATTATTAAGAGTAGAAGGGAAAGTAAATTGTTTAAAAAGTGTGACCGGAGCAAATAACGACCATAGTAGTGGGGCGATTTGTGAGTAGAATTTTCTGTGCTTTTTTATGTTATAAGATGTTAAAAGTTTGTTTTATCTATTGGTTTTTATTTTTTCCGTGTTAAAATGCAACGAATTTGAGTTTTTGTTGTAGAATTTGTAAAGATTAAAATAACTATTTATTAATTTTTTGAAACTTAATCATGTAGTTTTTAAAATTATCAGATGATTTTTATCAAAATGATTATTTTAAATAACGAAACGCTTTGCGTAAAGAAAACCTATGAAAAGTACGGTTAGCTTGATAGAATTTAGTAGTTTAGGCGTTCAAAAATTAACTATTATGTTCAAAAATTTTTTAGGATCTAGCCCATCATGGTTCAAGATCACAATGATTTTCTTTTTAATCATAAACATTCCAATTTATTTTGTAAGTCCAACTGTATCTGCATGGGTATTTATTGGTGAATTCATATTTACGTTAGCAATGGCGTTAAAATGTTATCCATTACAATCTGGAGGTTTGTTAGCAATTCAAGTGTTATTGTTAGGCTTAACAACTCCGCATAATGCGTATCATGAAGTTGATCAAAACTTAGAAGTAGTTTTGTTACTTGTATTTATGGTAGCGGGTATTTATTTTATGAAGCCACTATTGATGTATATCTTTAGTAAGATCTTTTCTAAAATAAAATCAAAAGTAGCCTTATCCTTATTATTTGTATTTATGTCGGCTGTATTATCAGCTTTCCTTGATGCCTTAACGGTAACAGCAGTATTGATTAGTGTAGCTGTTGGGTTTTATGGAGTGTATCATAAAATTCACTCAGGAACTACAGATTATGATGGAGACGGAGTAATTGATAAAACACAATTGAGTGGTGAGAATTTAGAGCAGTTTAGAAGTTTCCTAAGAAGTTTAATTATGCATGGTGTAGTTGGTACTGCATTAGGTGGAGTTTGTACTTTGGTAGGAGAGCCACAAAACTTGTTGATTGGTGAAAGAATGGGATGGGATTTTATTGAATTCTTCTTCCAAATGGGACCTATAACTATTCCTGTATTCTTATTCGGATTGTTAACTACAGTATTGTTAGAGTTAACAGGATGGTTTGGTTTTGGAGCAAAAAGACCTGCAATTGTAAACCAAATTATTGATGGGTATACAAAAGCTGAGGATGAGAAAAGAACGGAAAAAGAAAAATATGGATTAATTGTTCAAGGTGTAGCCGCTGTTTTATTGATCATTGGATTGGCAACACATGCAGCACCAGTTGGATTTATTGGATTAGGATTGATTGTTTTC
Organism: Flavicella sp.; assembly: GCF_029238425.1. GTDB lineage: Bacteria > Bacteroidota > Bacteroidia > Flavobacteriales > Flavobacteriaceae > Flavicella. The sequence goes on along the minus strand of NZ_JAQWGB010000198.1, from coordinate 2,726 downwards.
CAAACAGCATTTATGGGAATCATTGAGGAGCATGCATTAGGTCATGCCTTTGAAGAAGCGTTACCATTTACTGGTTTGATTGTTGTTTTCTTTGTGATTGTTGCAATGATTCATGATCAACATTTATTTACACCGATTATCAACTGGGCTTTAAATCAAGATCCAGATGCGCAACCAGGATTGTTTTATTTAGCTAATGGAGTATTGTCTGCAATTAGTGATAATGTATTTGTAGCTACTGTTTATATTAGTGAAGTACAAGCAGCATTTGAAGCTGGGCAAATTGATAGAGAGCATTTTGAAAAGTTAGCAATTGCTATTAACACGGGTACAAATTTACCAAGTGTTGCAACACCAAACGGACAGGCTGCATTCTTGTTCTTGTTGACTTCATCTTTAGCGCCGTTGATCAACTTATCATACGGAACTATGGTAAAAATGGCTTTACCTTATACAATAGTATTAGGAGGAGTTGGATATGTGATGGTAAATCTAGTATTGCACTAGAATCTTATATTTTATAAAATAAAAAAGGAGCTATTCGTAAGAATGGCTCCTTTTTTGTTGGGATCTATTTTAAGTGCGAATATTTCTGAATTTATTAAATCAAAAACAATTTACTATTCGTATTTTCGTTTCCATTAAATACCTAACAAAAATATATTACATATGTTATCATTGTTTCAAGAGGCTGCTATAACTGCTGATGAATTAGTTTCGGAAGAAAAAACATTGTCTATCTATAAATTAATTATGGAAGGTGGTGTAGGTGGTCAGATTATTATTGCCATTTTATTAGTACTCCTTGCAGTTACTTTGTATATCTATTTTGAACGATTTTTTGCAATCAAGGCAGCGAGTAAAATTGATAAAGATTTTATGAATCAAATCAAGGATCATGTAGCAAATGGGAATTTAGAAGCTGCAAAATCTTTGTGTGCTAATGTAGAAACTCCCGTAGCAAGTTTGATTGAAACAGGGATTTCTAGAATTGGAAAACCTTTAGAGGATATCAATACAGCTATTGAAAATACAGGAAAATTAGAAGTATATAAATTAGAAACCAATGTAAGTGTTGTCGCAACCATAGCGGGTGCTGCTCCAATGATTGGGTTTTTAGGAACTGTAATTGGAATGATTATTTCCATTCATGAGATTGCCAATGCGGGTGGACAAATTGATATCAAATTGCTAGCAGATGGTTTGTACACGGCGATGACTACAACCGTTGGTGGATTGATCGTTGGGATTATATCCTATATAACATACAATCATTTGGTAGTAAAAACGGACAAAGTTGTTTACCAAATGGAGGCTAAAACAGTTGAGTTTATGGATTTATTAAATGAACCTGTTTAATATTTGTGATAGATGAATATAAAAGGTAGAAATAAAGTAGATCCAAGTTTCAATATGTCGTCCATGACGGATATTGTTTTCTTGTTGTTGATTTTTTTCATGTTGACATCCACCTTAGTTACGGTAAATGCGATAGATGTTATTTTACCAAAAGCAGGTGGAAAAACGGAGAATAAAGGAACTATAGCAGTTTCAATTACTAAAGATGCCAAGTTTTTTATGGACGGAACGGAAGTTTCTGAGGCCAATCTTGAAAGTGCAATTAAAAAGGAGTTTTCAGCAGAGGATGGGAAGACTTTGGTGATTCGTGGGGATCAAGAAGTTTCCTATAAAAAAATCATGCATGTAATTGATATTGCCAATAGAAATAAAATTAAGATGATACTTGCCGTTAAAGGTATTTAGGAAGTCCTATGAAGTATTTAGAAACAAAACATAAACAGAAATCAGCGGTAATTACCTTGGTTCTCATGACATCCATTTTGATGTTGATGTTGTTTTTTGGGATGCGCTATATGGACCCTCCTGAAGAATATGGAATAGCCATAAATTTTGGTACTTCAGAAGTTGGGAATGGACCACCTAAAGTGCAAGAAACTGTAAAATCAGCACCCGTTCCAGAACAGCCTCAACAGGAAACTCTAAAAGAAGTGGAGACTCCGGTGGAAGAAATTCAAGAAGAGGTGCTAACCCAAAATACGGAGGAGGCCCCTGTGATTCAAAAGAAAGAAACGGTAAAGAAACCAGCTCCGACTCCAGTTGAAAAACCAAAAGAGGTAAAAAAGCCTGTTGTAAAAGAAGCTCCAAAACCATCCAAGGAAACTGAGAATGCATTGTCCAATTTACTGAATGGAAACCCATCAGATGGAGATGTCTCTCAAGGAGAAGGGGATGATGATCAATCTGGCTTGAAAGGGAACGAATTAGGAGATCCAAATTCTTCAAAGTACTATGGAAATGGTGGCTCAGGAGGAGATGGAAATTACAGTCTAAGTGGTAGAACAGCCGTTGGAAAACCCAAAATCAGTTCGGACTGTAATGTAGGTGGTACGGTGGTTGTCAGTATTCAGGTAGATAGGTCAGGGAAAGTAATCAACGCGACTCCTGGTGCTAAAGGAACCACGGAATCATCACCCTGTTTGTATAAGGCCGCAAAAGAAGCTGCGCTAAAAACTAAATGGAGTGCTGCTCCAGATGCACCATCAGTTCAAAAAGGACGAATCATTTATCATTTTTCATTATCTGAATAAATCACACTTTTTTCTAAGGAACTAGAGGTTTCTAGTTGCTGTTATTTATAAGAAATATACATGAATTATCAAGAAACTTTAGACTGGATGTTTGTTCAGTTACCTATGTATCAAAGA
>NZ_JAQWGB010000068.1 GCF_029238425.1 Flavicella sp. | reverse complement strand
ATCTCTGCCGTTGGTAGAATTGATAGAATTATGGAACCGAGTCCAAATGGAAATAACATCTCCTACATTCCTTTTGACCCAAGTTCAAAAGCAACTTTATTTATCCTTGGAACAGAAATACCTATCACCTCCTATTTCCTGATGCATCCAAATATTATTTTTACCACCTACGATACCGTTGCAGGGCTAGTAACCCCAAACAATGATTTGATGTTTAGATGTACCGTTTTTCTTAATTTGGAATAAACTACTGTTATAAAGCTTTTACATTCTCTTTCAATTCAGAATAATTGTCTGGTAATGCTATAATTCTTTTATTGGCATTTAATAAAATAAAAGTTGGTGTAGACTCCACATTATAATCTCTCGCAATATCATTTTTCCATTTACCTTTTCCTAAAACATGCTCCCATCCCGAAAAATTTGGAATTAACTTTTTAAAATCAGTATCCTCTTTTTCCAAAGCCACTGCCACTACTTGAATGTCTTTATAGTCCTTTAAAAAAGCATACATTTCTGGCAACTGCTTTTTACAATGAGAACAGCCCGTACTCCAGAAAACAACAATATAATTTTTATGGGTATTTAAAGTAGATAATTGCTTGTCTTCTCCCCATTTAAAATCCGGTGCAATAGCCCCTACAACCACAGTAATTTTTGCCAATGTCTCTGATATATATCCTTCACTTTGCTGTTCTTTTGGTAATTTTTTATAGTAAGTGTCAAGCATATATCTCACCATTTCAGGATCTTCAGATTTCACAAACTCTTCAATTATTATTTGAATTAAATCTTTTTGAAGACTCGTTTTTTTAGGAATCTCTAGTACATTTTTTATAGATTCTTTATACAGATTCTGTTGTACCGTTTTGTCCTGTGAATAGTTTAAATTGAAAATATAATCTATCGTTCGATCCACCAAAAAAGAAGAATTGACCAAAATTGGATCTTGAAAATCTATATGTTCAAAAAAGTTAATTTTAATATTTTCTAAATATTCTTGCGGTGCTTCCACAACCGTCTTTGCATTATATCGCTGTGTAGCCTGAATAAAATTAAATGCCAACATGCTCTTAGACTTATTTTGATACTCCTTTTGAATATCTTTAAGTTCATAATATGTTTCTTGATAAGTGGCAGCTGTAGATGGCTTAGGGTCTTTAAAATAGGCTATCTGAAGAGAATCCAAATATTGTTGTGCTCCTAAAATAGAAACCAAATACTCTTGGTACATTTTATTCTCTCTCGACTTAGAGTACATCACTGTCTCCTCAGGATAATCGGGATTGAACTTAAAAGAAACATCTTCCTTATTATATAAAAAATCTAAAAAACCTTCTCCCTGTAACCTGTAAACAATACGATACATACCAGAGGATAATTCTTTTGGCATTTCAAAATAAAAAGACTTGTTCTCTATTTTAGTGTTTTTTATATAATGCTGTCTCCCATCTTTGATCTGATACAACATGACCCATTTTATATCTTTCGTAAAAGGTTCAAAAGTTCCTTTTAATTGAGATTGACCAAAAGACATAAGTGATGTCAGTACAAAAACAAAAAGTAAATATTTTCTAATCATAACATGGGTATTTCAAATATCAAACCAAAATTACTCTTCCTCCGAAGAAAAATATTTTACAATCGCTTCCTTCATTAAAATAGATTGTTCTCCTGGTTTTAAGGGAGGTAATTCTTCCAAAACTTTATAATGAGGCCATCCGTCAGGATCAATAAAATCAAATTCATAATATCCATAAGGCTCCAAAAGACGACATATGGCAATATGCATTAAATTCACCTTTTCATCTTTTTTAAAAGATTGTATCCCTTTTCCAAGCTCTTGAACTCCTATCAAATAAACAATGGAATCTAAATCCATAGTATCTCCATCAGCAAATTTTTCCGAAAGAAATTTTACTACCGATTCCCATTGCTCTTTCAACTCTATATCTCTAGACATCTTATTTATTTTGAAAGCAAAGATACATCAAAAGAGCATGATTTCAGCTCTGTATTCTTTGAACTAAAACTAGAAAACTTTAACTTATCTTTGAAAAAATTAAATCGCTTTTTATTTCGATGAATACATTTGATATCATTATTGCTACCCTACTTCTTTTTGGATTCATCCGAGGAGTTTTTAAAGGCTTGTTTGTAGAAATCGCTTCGTTGGTCGCATTGATTGGTGGTGTATATGGCGCCATGCATTTTTCATTTTATGTCGGCGATTTTCTAAAAAAACAATTTGATTGGGACGAGCAATATATTTCTTATGCTGCTTTTGCACTTACTTTTGTCGGAATTGTTGTGGCAGTTTCATTAGCTGGAAAGTTATTGACTAAAATTGCGAGTTTTGCTGCTTTGGGTATTTTAAACAGAATTTTAGGAGGGATTTTTGGATTTTTAAAAATCGCCTTTATTTTAAGTGTAATTCTTTCCTTTTTTATGAAGATGAACAATACGATACCTTTTGTAAGTAAAGAACAAATAAAAGCTTCTATTTTCATTGAGCCAGTTAAAAATTTGGCTCCTATGATATTTCCAAATTACTTTAACGATACTCAAACACCTTCCTTAGAAGAAATTATTTCAAACGAAATTTAATCACTGATCGCAGTTAAATTTAGTTTTAGTCGTCTAAATTCAATGTTCATATAGTATTGAGTTCTACTTGTTTTGAATTGACAACTCCGTTAGAATCCAAAATTTATTCCACAAAAAAAGCGACCTATAAAAGGTCGCTTAATTCTCGTCCATAGCGATTTTGATAACGAATAATTGAAAAAACTTCAATTTAATAATGTCAATAGCATCCAATTTTACCCCTAAAACGAATTATTTTTTCCATATTTGTGTAAAAGCTTAATACCATTCGTTAACAATGGTAAAATTATATAATTAGGTTTATACAGCCAACTGTGTAAATACGCAAGTTTTTTGCTTATGAAAAAAGAAACCCAACCAACAATACAATCTGTGGTTACAGAATTGCCCATAGATGTGCATTGTGAAGAGTACAAACATTACGACAAAATAATTCAACGTTTCCCAAAACAAGCGGTGTATATATATTCATTTTCTGAACAGAGAATGGTATTTGCAGCCGGCTGGAAAGATGTTTTAGGTTATGAGGATAGTGAAATAAACATGATGCTAATTGTCAATTCGGCAGCGGCTCAATATTCACAATCCTTGAATGAACTGAACAACAAAGCTTGGTGTTTTTTAAGTACTAAAACCGAGAAACTTGAAGAATATAGCTTTACCTATGAGATTCTACGATACCACAAAGACGGCTCAGAAATTCCCGTTTTTTCAACGGTTGGAGTACATAAGTCTATCAATGGAAAAGTGGATCAAATCATTGGAATAACGCAATACGTTCCTTCTTTAAAGTTTGGAAAAGTAATGCAATTTGCTACTTATGGTCCAGAAAAAGAAGAATTCGAAGAAAGTTTGAATAAAGAACTTTTTCATCACTTTGCTATATCTAGAAAGGAAAAAGAAGCGCTTCAACTAGCGTCCAAGGGCTATGCTTTTAAAGAAATTGCTAATAAATTAGGTGTTTCTCAATCAGCTATCGAAAAAAGAATCATCCCAATGTACAAACGCTTTAACGTAAAAAGTTTAACGCACTTGATAAGTTTTGCTTATGACAATCATGTGTTACCTTAGGCGCTTGTATTTAATAAGTTTTGTAAGGCCATGTTTACCTCTGGAAAAGAAAATTCAAAACCTTCATTTTTGATTTTTTCTGAGGATACACGACTGCCTTTTGTCAAAATAACAGCCATTTCTCCGAAGATCAATTTTAAAATGGATTGAGGTACTTTCGGCATAAAAAAGGGTCTCTTTAGAACTTTTGCCAATGCTTTTGAAAGTTCTTCATTATTCAAATCATCACCAACTACAGCATTATAGGCTCCAGAAATATCAGAATTTTCTAAGGCAAATAAATACATCTTACAAAGATCATCAATATGTATCCATGGCATATATTGTTTACCGCTACCTAAGGCAGAACCTAACCCTAATTTAAATGGCAACATCATTTTTGCCAAAGCTCCATGGTTCTCGGCAAGAACTATTCCCGTTCTTAAGGCAACGGTTCTAATTCCTATGGAGTTCATTTCAAAGACAACAGATTCCCATTCAGTACATACCTTAGCTAAAAAATCTGTTCCTAAGGCATCTTTTTCTTGGTAAATATTTCTTGTAGTCTGACTTCCATAAATCCCAGTAGCGGAAGCTGATATAAAGCTTTTCACATTGTGGCTCTCTTTACTTAACAAATCATATAACAACTCTGTAGACTGCACTCTACTCTGTAAAATCTTACCCTTTCTATCTTTAGTCCATTTAGACTCAGCAACATTTTCACCAGAAAGATGTATTATGGTTTGCACCTTTTGCAAACAAGTTTTGTCAATCAATTTATTTTCTACATCCCATAGGAAATAAGAAACATCTTTTGTGTTTTCTCTTATTCCTCTAGAAAGAATAGAAACTCGATAACCATTTGAAATTAAACACTTCGTTAAGTATTGTCCAACAAAACCAGTTCCTCCCGTAATTAAAACTCGATTCATCATTACGTAAATGTAAGAAACTCAACTTGTAAATTTATGAACATATGTTAGGATTTGATAATATAGATTGTTTCCATATTTGATTTATATTTGTAATTCAACTTAAAAATTAATTATGGATATCGAAGAAATGAACACTACGTTTGAGAGCATCAAAACTCAAACAATTGAAATCGTCAGTGAGTACGGCCTGAAATTGGTTGGTGCTATTGCGGTATGGATCATTGGATCAATGATTGTAAAATCTATGGTAAATGGATTTGATAAAGTCTTAGACAAGTCAAAAACGGACCCATCTTTAAAACCTTTCTTAAAAAGTATTGTTGGTGTACTCTTGAAAGCATTGCTTGTTATTACTGTATTGACAATGCTTGGAATTGAAATGACATCTTTTGTGGCTATTTTAGGGGCAGCTGGTTTGGCTGTTGGTATGGCGCTATCTGGTACGCTACAGAATTTTGCAGGAGGAGTAATGATTTTAATTTTCAAACCTTTTAAAATTGGTGATTTTATTGATGCCCAAGGGTATACAGGTGTTGTTTCTGAAATTCAAATTTTCAACACGATTATGAAAACTTTGGATAATAAAACGATTATCATTCCAAATGGTGGTTTGTCTACTTCATCAATGACCAATTTTTCTGTTGAACCTTTTAGAAGAGTAGATTTTACTTTTGGTGTAGGCTATGGAGATAGTACAGAAAAAACAAAAGAAGTTTTGAACGCTTTGATCTCTGCAGATAAAAGAATTTTATCAGGAGGAGACCATGACTCTTTTGTAGCTGTTTCTGGATTAGGAGATAGTTCTGTTGATTTTGTGGTTCGTGTATGGGTAAAAGCTGAAGATTATTGGGGAGTATTCTTTGATATGAATGAAAATGTATACAACACATTCAATAAAGAAGGATTGAATATTCCATATCCACAAATGGATGTGCATGTTCACAAGAACTAAAAATTATATGTTTTACTCCATTATTTATTGGAGTAACCAAAACAAAAGCCTTAAGAACTGTCTTAAGGCTTTTTTTATTACATCTAATGCACTATTATCCTCCAATATTCCGTAACCACCAAACTTATTCTAGATGGATTTTAAACCTATCTAAAACCCTACAAATTCTAAATATTAAGGGTAATCGCCACGCTAAAACAAAAAAGCCTTGCTAATTATAGCAAGGCTTCTTAATTTATATAAATGATATTTTACATATGGATACCCACACCTAAACTACCACCACCGTTTCCAGCTTCTAAAATGATACCCCATGTTTGGTTGAATTTATATTCACCACCAATATGTAAGTTCCATGCCAAATCACTGTTGTAGTCACTTGCAATTCCTATGTTAAATCCAGCTCCAACACCTCCCCAGATATCCCAAGGCTCATTCAATTTCAATAAAGAATCAAAGTAGTAATCTACTCTTGCCCCAGCTCTAATATAATCAAAGTCAAAAGGGATCGTTGCTTCCGGAGAAATTGTCCAGTTTTTTGCTAAGGCAATTTCGTAGTTACCAGTAACAGATGAGTTGTTTCCGAAAGTAGCAAAAAGGTTCAATGCTCCTCCGTAAGATTCTTGTGCAGACATAGTTGAAGAGGCTCCAAAAGCGAAAACACAGAATAAAGTAATTCTTAGTAATTTTTTCATGTTTGTTAAATATTAGTTAATAACACCACGAATATATGAAAAAAATAAAAGGAGAATCAAGAGATTCGTAAAAAAATAAATTATAATATCTTTAAACTTTCGGCTAAAATCCACCCAGTTTTACCGTCAGATAATTTGATTTTTTTCCAAACATCAACCTCATCTAAAACCATTACTTTCAGCCCTTCATGAATCTCAAACACCTCTTGTCCAGAGGCTAAAGGAGCATCCTTTACACTTGTTTTTTCATCAAAAACAATGGCTTCTATTGTTGATTTGCTTGTATCAAATTGCTTAAAAGTAAAGAACAAACTAAAAATCAAAATCAATGAACTCAAAATACTAATCACAAAGTAAGCGCGTTTCCTTCCTGGAATGTACGAAAAGTAGAAAAACAAAAAGAATAAACAGGTCATTATAGAAGCAGATACTGCAACATAAGCCCATTGATCAAAAGAAAGTTGTTGAATGACATTTTCTTCTAAATTCTGAAAAAAAGTTTTTGGCAACTCCTCAATTGCATCTATTGCCATTCTTTTAGCAAATACTAAATTATTCGCAGCATCCGTATTCTGAGGATTTAAAAGCAAGGATTTTTCCAAGTTATATATACTGGGCGCTACTTTATTTATTTTATAATAAGAGTTTCCTAAGTTGTAATATAGCTCTGAAGAAACCAATCCACTTGCTTCAATTTGCTCATACAAACCAATAGCCTCTACATATTTCTCGTTTCGATACAATTCATTTGCCTGTTTGAAAAGTTCTGAATTATTTTGAGCAAATGCATTGGAATATGCAAACAACAAAAACAAGCATACTTTTATTATTTTAAACCCAACAAGAGGCAAGGCATACTTTTTTAAAGTCGCTTTTACTGTTTCAATTTCTTTTGATAAACCAATCATCTCTTATAATTGTTTGTCTATTTTAGTAATTACCTCTTTCGCCTTATGGTACTCCTCTTCCATCATTACATTGGTAACTGGTGCGTATCTAGCGAAATCACAATCATCCAATACAGCTATAAAGCTTTTGATAACCTCAGCATCTACTCCTTTGCTAGATAAAAGTTCTGAAATACGTTCTTTGCTAATTTCACTTGTTTCTATCTGTAGTTTGGCTTTTAAATAATTATGCAATGCCTTTTCTAAAGCAATATAAAACTCTTCTTTCTTACCTAATAATTTCTTTGCCTGAGACAAGAACTTACGTGCTAATTTATCCGCTTTTCTTGTTCTATTACCAATCAAATCATTCGCTCGTTCCTTTTGCTTTTTACCGATGATGATAGCCATTGGAATCGCTAAAAATGGTAATAATAACAATAGGTAAAACAAGTTAGATTTAAAGAAATCTTTCTTTTCAACAGAGGCCAAAGTTGTATTTTGTTGTATATATTTAAAAGAACTATTTGCGGTTACTACTTGCTTATTTATCGAATTAGAAACTGTTTGTCCTTGATCTGAATTGGTTACCAAACTTTTTCCTTCAGTTACATTTACAAAAATGTTGTCTGAAATGATACTATGGTATTTTTTATCCTTTGGGTTGAAGTAAGAAAATGATACCGGCGGTATTTTATATTTTCCTTTAAACTGAGGCACCACAGTATAGGCATCAGAAACATCCCCTCTCAAACCTTTGGTACCAGAAACAGATATTCTTAAATTCTCATTATGTTCTGGTGTATACACTTCTAATTCTTGAGGAGTAATGACTTTAGGTATTTCAAATAATTTTAAATTCCCCTTTCCAGAAACCACTACTTTCAACTGGGTAGATTCATTCGCTTTCAAGCTTTCTTTGCTTGTGGTAACCGACATGTCAAAATCACCGACAGCACCATTAAAATCGGCTGGTTTCCCTTCTAACGGCAAAGGCTTGACCTTGATAGTCTTTTTAAAAGACTTTATATTTTTTCTGATATTTCTTGTGATTGGATTCCCAAAGAAATCCCCCCTACCTGTTGGTATAGCAACTATCAATTCTAAACTTGAGGGCTCAAGTGATAACTTTACTGATTTTTGCGGAATTAAGACAGCCTTTTTTAAGGTTATGTATCTATAGTCCTCTCCTTTATATTTTCCGTTCTTAATTTCAAATTGATCAATTCTTATATCTTGATTCCAGAACCCTTTGAATTCTGGCAACTCCTTCAAACCAAAATCAATTACTGTAATATTATTACTAAAATACAATCTGTATTCTACATAAATTCCTTCCCCTAAATAAGGGCTTGCATTTGAGACAATCGTTTCAAAATGTAAATTTTGATCCGCTATATAATTTGGATCATTGGGGTCTTTTGGCATTTCAATTGCATCCACAACGGCAACATCTACAGGGTTTGATTTTATAAGTTCGCCTCTATATTCAATAGTGGCACCCGAAATAGTTAATTTACCTTTTCTTTTTGGAGCAACAATATAACTATAAGATTGTGAGTACGTTACTTTTCCGTTGATCCATGATTGATTTACAGATTGACTTGGCCCACCGACAACTTCAAATCCTTTAAAGCTTGGCGGAGAAAAGTTATCTGCTCCTTGTTTATTTACCGTAAACTCAACTCTTAAACGCTGGTTTAAGCCAAGTTTATTTTTACTCACTTTTGTTGTCAACTCGATCTGAGCCAACATACTTTGAGTAAGTACTAATAAAAATATGTAGGTTAATTTAAGTTTCATTTTTAACTCTTATGCATTTGGTAAAAATTACCAGTCTTTTTCTTGCTGAACTTTTTTCCCTTTAACTTTTTGGGCATTTACTTTTTTCTGAGTTTTAGCCTCTTCATTGTTCATGGTTTCCAACAACTGTTTTATTTGCTGAGGCGTCATCTGACCTTGCTGAACCTCAGGTTTTGGTTGAGGTTTTTGCTCCTCTTTCTTTTTATTTTCAGAATCTTCGTTTTCTTTGTCTTTATTTTGATCCTTGTTTTCCTCGTCTTTTTTATCTTGGTTTTGTTCGCTCTCTTTTTTATCGTTACTCTTTTTGTCCTGATTTTCCTTTTTTTTGCCGCCGTTTTGTTTTTGCTTTTGATCTTGCTTTTTCTTCTCTTCGATCAATTTTTCCTTTAATTCATTCAAGTTCTCATCATTAGGAAACTTTTTCAAACCTTGATCAATAGTAGCAATCGCTTTTTCTAATTCATTATGAATAAAATCTTGAGCACCAGAATTAAAATAACCATCTGCACTGGTCTGAGATTGCACAATCAAACCAATCATCATAAAAAATAGTAATAAGATTGTTTTCATTATTTAGTTTTTATTTCAATTACAGACTCTATTCTTTGCATAAAATCCTTATAGTTTGCTACCGTTGGATCTTTCTCTAAAGCAGCTTCCATCAATTTTAGGACTTCTTCAAATTGATTTCCTTCCAATAAGTTATCAGCCTTTTTCTTCATCCTTTTCGCATAGTCCGAAGGAGGCGGTGGATTGTTCTTTTTATCGTCCTCTTGCTGTTGTTTTAATTTTTCACGTGCAAACGCTAAATTATAACGAGTTTCATCATCAGAAGGATTATTTCTAAGACTTTTTTTATAGGCTTCAATGGCCTTGCTATATTCTTTTTCTTGTAAATGAGCATTTCCAATATTATGATAGGCTGCAGCTTTTTCTAATTTATTTTCTGTTCCCGTAGCAGCCAATTCATATTGTGGCACCGCTTCTTTGTAATTCTTCTGAGCATACAATGCATTCCCCAAATTAAAAGAACTTTTAAAATAAGTACCTGCCTGTGCAGTTGCTTTTTTATAGGCAATGGCTGCATCTCCATACTTTTCAGCTTCATATAAAGCGTTTCCTTCTCTTACAAAACTCCTTGCCAATCTTTGCTGTACAATAGAGTCCTGTTGTGCTTTCATAGAAAAGCAAAGCAAGCAAAAAACAACATAGTGTAGAATTTTCATAAATATTATTTTTTAAATTCTTTTTCTTTAAATAAATCTACCTTTTGAAGCCATTTCGTCTTTTTCTCTAAAAAGAAAATATCAATCATAAAAAACAGCAAACCAATCCCAACAAACCATTGAAATTGATCTTTATAATCTGAAAATTGTTTGGTTTCAAATTCATGTTTTTGAGCATTAGACACCACATCGATCAAACTTTCAACAGGCTTCGCAGTTAAATTTCCATCTACGTAAACACCATCTGCTTTACTGGCTATTTCTTTTAAAACATTAGGAACTCTGTGCGTGATAACAACCTCTCCTTTTCTGTCTTTTTTATAACCAATCAAATCTCCTTTGTTGCGCAATGGAATTGGGCCTCCTTTTTCGGTTCCGACTCCCACAGTATACACTTTGATTCCTTCTCTTGCTAAATCTTCCGCTTTTGCAATCGTATTTTTTTCATGATCCTCACCATCAGAAATAATCACTAAAAACTTATTCGTTTGTTCGTCATTATTATAATAAGTTTTAGCCAAATCTAATGCCTCGTTGATTGCCGTACCTTGACTTGAAACCATATCCGGATTTGCATTCTGTAAAAACATATTTGCAGAAGCATGATCTGTTGTGATAGGCAATAATGGATAAGAATTCCCAGCGTAAACTATAATCCCTACTCTATCACTTCCTAATTTTTCAATTGTTTTGGCAATAATCTGTTTTGATTTCTCTAATCTGTTGGGTGCAATATCCTCCGCCAACATACTTTTAGACACATCCAATGCAAAAACAATATCTACTCCTTCTCTTTTGACTGTTTTTAATTTGATTCCCATTTTTGGGTTTACCAAAGAAAGGATTAGAAAAGAAACTCCAATCAACAAAAAAACCAATTTTAAAGTAGCCTTAAAAAAAGAATAATTCGGAGCTATTTTTTCCAATAAATCCAAAGAAGCAAATTTTTTCTGCGTGCGTTTCTTCCACCAAAGCACCATGATAAATACAAGTATTACCAATGGTAAAATTGCAAAAAGATAAAAATAAATAGGTTCTTCTAATTTGTACATTGTTTAAAAATGTGTAATTGTTTAATTGTGTTATGGTTAATCATTTTTTGAACAATTACCCAATTCAACAACATCTATATAAAACTTTTAAAAAGCGTATTTCTCAATACATATTCCAATAATAACAATACCAAAGCAGCGATCACATAGATTCTATATTCCTCTTGGTAATTGTAATATTTAAACTCTTCTATTTTCGTTTTTTCTAATTTGTTTATTTCTTCATAAATAGATTCCAATTTTAAATTATTGGTGGCTCTAAAATATTTTCCATTTGTTTCTGATGCAATATGCCTCAACAAATCTTCATCAATCTCAACTTTCTGACGACGGTATACTAAATTACCTGCTCTATCCTTCGCATAAGGAAAAGGAGCCATTCCGTTGGTTCCGATTCCAATAGTATAAACCTTTATATTCAATTCTTTTGCCAGCTCGGTTGCTGTTCTTGGGTCAATAAATCCAGCAGTATTGACACCATCTGTCAACAGAATAACGACTTTACTTTTTGCCTTACTGTCCTTCAATCTATTAATTGCTGAACCGAGTCCCATACCAATCGCAGTACCATCCTCAATTTGACCGTAATGAATTTCAGAAATAGTTCTTGCAACAATTCCCTTATCACTTGTTATCGGAGTTTGTGTAAAACTCTCCCCAGCATATACAACAATCCCTATCCTGTCATTGGGTCTTTTTTCAACAAAATCAGCCGCAACTTCCTTCAACGCCTCTAATCTGTTTGGCTTTAAATCCTTGGCCAACATACTTCCAGAAACATCAATGGCCATAACGATATCAATTCCTTTATTCGATTTCGTTTTCTTGCTTACTTCTACATTTCTCGGACGCGCTAAAGCAATAAATAATAAAGCTATAGCAACGATTTTAAGCACATATAGCAAAGGTTTTAATTGTGCTAAAATGGATTTTTTCAACTTAAATCCAGAAACTGTCGTAACTGTTAAAGATGCTGTACTTTTTTTATGACTGTAGTAAAACCAGAATATCAAAAAAGGTAGTATCAATAACCCCCATAAAAACAAAGGTGTCTCAAATTCAAAATTTGTCCAATTACCCATCATTATTCGTTTTCAAATTTTATGGATTGAATCACTGTATCCATAGTAGTTTGTACATCTTTATCTTCAAAATTTGCATTGGTAAACACTTGCCAAACTTTATTTTTTTGTGAAAAACCTAATAGATTAAATCCTTTCTTAACGCCTTTGCTCACATAACTCCCTTTCAAATAAACTCCATGAACTTCCTCGCCAAAAGAGGCAGGTTGTCTTTCAAATTCTAGATCTTCAATTTTTTGAGTTTTCTCTAAATTGCTAATCGTACTCTGAACCACTTGTTCTACATCTGGGTTTATTTGAGCCGCATAAACTAAAGTAGTTACAGATATTTCAGAATTTTCTGAAGGATTTACATAACTGTAAATTTTTAACTCCGACATGACACTTTGAATTTGTGCCGGTACCTCATCTGATTGCAATGCTACTGTACCTGGAGCTGTCAAAATCAACGCAGGAGAACCAAAGGTTTGTTTGCTCCATCCATCGGATTCAACTTCTTCTGTAGGCAACGCATTTGCTCCTTTTTTAATTTGAGCCGTTTGATAAATTTGATATCCAAAAAAGCCAATGACCAAGGCTGCAAAAACAATAATTGCAACAAATATTTTAGAACGCTTGCTTAAATTTTTAAATGAAAACTCTTTCTTAGGTTTCGTTTCTTTGACAATACTCTCTTCTAATACTCTTTGCTGTTCAGAATAAGAATCCAATAAAGGTTTCATTTCATCAATCAAAGAGGCAGCAACATTTCTATCGTTTTTGATTTCTCCAGAACTAGGACGTAATTTGGCAAACTTTACAAAATCGGCATGTTGTAAAAATGCTTGTAACTGCTGAATAGACTCTTTCGTTATCCCAATATTTTTAGCGCTATTTTGATCTTGTACTAAAGCGATCAATTCATCTGTAGTAGCTTCTAAAGTATGTACATTGACTTCTTTTCCAAGATATACTCTGATGATCTCAGTAAGCTCAATATAGTATTCCTTGATTTGATTATTTTCCAATAAATCCTTTTCATCCAAGTGACTGAATTTCTCAATGGCCTCTTGATAAGCAGGAATACGTTTCTTTTTAGCTTTTGTTTTCTTGGCTTTCTTCTGAAACAAAAAGTACAAACTAACCAATAAAATTAAACAACCCACAATCAGATAAAACCAATTGAAATAAGGTTTGAAATCATCAAAAACCATTGGCTCTTCAGCTATGGTCTTAATCGGAAAGGCTTTTTGCTTTACAGTATCAACAGTAACGTTTGCTACATTGATCAACAAAGAATCTGTATAATAAGTTTTGTTTTTTATAAAAACCTGTTGCTTTGGAATGTAAAAACTACCGCTATCAAAACCTGTTAAGACATACTTTTTGACTAATTTATTTTTCAACGTATCAATCTTGTCTGAAGTAACCACTTCAATCAAGCCTAAATTGGTAAGAATAGGAAAAGTAATATCCGTTTTTTTATCAACCGATATTTTATATTCAAATTGTTCTCCAATTCGAATTTGCGTGGTATCAATAGCAACAAATATTTTTGGTTCTTGCTGAGAGAAACCTAAAAACACACTGAATAAAAATAAATATATTAAGCTTTTTTTCATTTTAAATAGTCCTACTTATTTCTATTTTTTATTTTCCCTTTTGTTTGAAATATCCTAAAAGTTTTTTGACATAACTCTCATCTACCTGAGTACTTATAGTCCCTGATCCACTTTTACTAAAAGTGGTCTCGTAAAACTTTGTCAGTTCTAAAAAATTAGCCTTGTAGGCATTTCTAACCGACTTTGATCCAGTATTTACAATTACCTTTTCTCCCGTTTCTGAATCTAACATTGGAACCAAACCTAGGTTTGGAATTTCAGTATCGTGTTTGTCATAAACACGCACCCCTGTTACGTCATGCTTTTTACCAACTATTTTTAACGTTTGCTCATAAGAGTTGTCCATAAAATCAGACAACACAAAAACAATCGCTTTTTTAGTCATTACATTAGACAAGTACTTTAAAGCTTCGTCAATATTTGTTTTTTTACTTTGAGGTTGAAATTCTATCAACTCTCTAATAATTCTCAACACATGACTTTTCCCTTTTTTAGGAGGAATAAATAATTCAACAGAGTCTGAAAATAAAATCAACCCTACTTTATCATTATTTTGAATGGCAGAAAAAGCCAAAGTTGCGGCAATCTCTGTTATTGTATCTTTTTTAAATTGAGAGGTAGTACCAAACAATTGAGAACCACTAATATCTACCACCAGCATCATGGTAAGCTCTCGCTCCTCTTCAAATACTTTTATATATGGCTGATTGTATCTTGCGGTAACATTCCAATCAATATTACGCACATCATCTCCAAATTGATACTCACGTACTTCACTAAAAGTCATACCACGTCCTTTAAAAGAACTATGATATTCTCCCGAAAATATATGATCAGAAAGTCGACGCGTTTTAATTTCTATTTTGCGGACTTTTTTAAGTATCTCCTTTGTTTCCAATATTGTATTCGTTTAACTGTTGAATCGTTTAATTGTTTTGTGTTTCATATACACATTTATACAATTACTCAACACTCTATGGCACTTCTATTTCGTTTACAATTTTATTAATAATATCTACTGAGGTTACATTCTCTGCTTCTGCTTCATAAGTAATTCCAATTCTATGACGTAAAATATCATAGACAACCGCTCTTACATCTTCCGGAATTACATAACCTCTTCTTTTAATAAAAGCATAACATTTAGCTGCTTGTGCCAAACTGATACTTCCACGTGGAGATGCTCCAAAACTGATCAGTGGCTTTAAATCAGATAAATTATATTTTTCAGGATAACGTGTTGCAAAAATAATATCAAGAATATATTTTTCAATTTTCTCATCCATATAAACTTCCTTTACAGAAGCTCTTGCTTTTACTATTTGTTCTAAAGAAACAACAGGATTCACTTTAGAAAAACCACCTGAAAGGTTCTGACGCATGATCAATTGCTCATCCTCTAACTTAGGATAATCAATAACCACTTTTAACATAAAACGATCCACTTGTGCTTCAGGTAAAGTATAAGTACCTTCTTGCTCTACCGGGTTTTGCGTTGCCATTACTAAAAATGGTTCTTGCAATGGAAATGTCTCTTCTCCAATAGTAACTTGTCTCTCTTGCATTGCTTCTAACAAAGCGGACTGTACTTTTGCCGGTGCCCTGTTGATCTCATCCGCCAATACGAAGTTTGCAAAAATAGGTCCCTTTTTAATTTCGAACTTATTTTCCTTCATATTGTAAATCATAGTACCCACCACATCGGCCGGTAATAAATCTGGCGTAAACTGAATTCTACTAAAACCTCCATCCACTGCTTTTGACAAAGTATTAATGGCAAGTGTTTTTGCTAATCCTGGAACTCCTTCTAATAAAATATGTCCATTTCCTAACAAACCAATTAACAAACGATCGATCATT
>NZ_JAQWGB010000168.1 GCF_029238425.1 Flavicella sp. | reverse complement strand
GGCAAAAATAGTCAACAGTGTACTTTTGGTTTCTTTAAATAAAGCTTTTGGAGGAATGCCTGTAAAACTTGAAATTAATAAAGGAAGCCAGTAGAAACCGAGTAACAATACGGCAACACTATAGATAATGATATAAGCATGTAATCTCTGAATTTCTTCAAACGACATGGTACCGGCATTATAAGCTGCAATGGCAAAAACCCCATAAGGTGTTAATTTTACCACCATTTTATTGATATGATTCAATCCTTCTCCAATAACATCCAAACCAGATAAAACTCCCTCTTTCTGTTCTATTTTACTAATCCCTATCCCTAAAAAAATACTAAACAATACAACCGCAGGTACCACATTGTTAGACATAGAGGCAAATGGATTGGATGGGATATATAAACTTAACAAGTCCAAAGCAGGTACTGGCTCAATACTAGATGCTTTAAAATAAGAAGCCGCAGACCAACTAGGCAATGCCAAAGGAAGCAATACTAAAAATACCACCCCGGTGGCAAGCAATAGAAATAAAATTTTCAAACCGTTGATCACCATGGTTTTTCCATCTTCCATAGACATACGACCCAAGTTTGCGATAATAGAAACCATGATATAAGGCAGCACCGTCATTTGCAACAATCCAATAAAGCCATCTCCTATATAGGAAAAGAAACCGCAATACTCTCCAAAGAACAGGCCAATGAAGACTCCTAATAACAATCCAATCACAATTTTTTTCGACAAGCTCATATCTCTAATTTTCAATTTCTAAAGCGATTCTCAAATGTAAATTAAAAAAAGAATGCATCCAATATTGTAATCATTTTAAATATTTTTTTTACGCAGGCACTTCACTGTAGAGTTTGGCTGTTTCACTTTGGTTTTTCCATAAACAACCCAGTCTTTCCGTATATTTACTATTATAAATTTTAAATGAGAACGGTATGAGAAAAACAAAATTTAATTGGGAAGCTTTCTCTTCAAAAAACCGAATGAAAATTATTGAAGAGATAAAAAACACCATCAATAAATATGGTTATATTGTAAACTTTAATATGTTTTCAGATCTCGCTTTAAGTTTGAGTGCAGAAGTTGATGAAAATCAAATAGAGAATCTGTATAACGATTTAGAAAAACATACAAGCATGTCTAAATTAGATCGACTTAAATTGAATTTAAAATCAAAAAAAGAAGCTGTCGTTTTTCTAAACATATTATTTGCACGAGGAACAGGTGATGTAAGCCATATCAAACCAATGGTTGACGGATGATAAACTAAGTTTATCCAATATTTATAATAGGTTTTAATTCATAGGAGACTATGGTTAAAACCTATTTTTTTGGCAAAATCCAAATCAAAAAAATCATCATTTAATTAACTTTGTGTATCTTTGACAAATCTTAGGAAACAATGCAGCAGAAGTATCTTAAATCACTACTTTTCTACAAGCTAAATTCATTAGCAAAAACATTGATTTCTTTAAAGTCTAACAATTACAATAAAGCTTTAGTACAAACTTTCTCATACAAGAACACTTGTGTGCTGCAATTTTGTGTGAAAAATTAAAATATAATTCTCAATGAACATCCTATTAAAATCTGCAACCATTTTTGATAAAAACAGTAAGTTTCACAAGCAAACAAAAGATGTTTTAATTCAGAATAATACATTTACTCAAATAGCAG
>NZ_JAQWGB010000166.1 GCF_029238425.1 Flavicella sp. | reverse complement strand
GAATTGGCGGCAATAGTCAATTTCCCATTTAAAGTAGCAAGTTCACTTTTGTCTAAAATTTTGGAATCAATATTTATATTTTTAGTTTCAGAAGATTTGTTCTCAACACGGATTCTAAGTTTGATATTTGCTGAACCTGTTTTTAAATTCGGATCTGCATGAATGTATTGATGTGAGATTCTTAGGTCGTTATTTTTAACTAAGGTCACATCTCTAATAATTCCACCCCAATTCCAAGTAGCTCCAACCATAACGGTATTATCAACTTCTACTGCAACAATATTTTTTCCATTGAAATTTAATTTGTCTGTTACATCAAATTCAAAAGGGGTAAATCCACCTCTGTTTTTTCCTATGAAATTTCCGTTTAAATAAATATTAGAAACATGGTAAACACCATCAAATTTTAAGCGAACTCTTTTATTTTTATTTTCTTTCCAATTCGAAGGCAGTATTATCTCTTTTCGATACCAAGCATTACCTCTGTAATTTGAAAATTCATTGATCATTCCCCAATGTCCAGGAACTTTTAAGTCATGCCATTTTGAATCGTCAAATTCAGGTAAATAAACTTGATTAGGCTCTTTTTTTGCTTTTAAATATTCTGCTTCAGGAATGGGTCTAAATAGTACAACATCTGCAGATACAGAACCTTGAGCAATAGCACCAATTTCTATGCGATTTGTTTCAGATTCATCAAAACGATAAATACCGACACTCAACCATTCATCACAGATACTTCTTTGATTAAAATATTTTTTGTCTTGTCCATTGGTATGAAAAATAGTTACTTGTGCCGTTAAATGTGATTCATAAGGGAAACGTACAAAAGCTTCGTAGTAACCTGCTTTTTTGAATTTTGGATAATAACCTACAGAAGCCTTATCTGGAAATTTGTTAAAGCTGTGTTGTAAATAGTTTTTTCCAAAAAAAGTTGCTCCTTTTCTTCCGATTTTCTTCGTTTTCCATTCCCCTTTAGTAACAATATGTTTTTTATTATTGTTATCAATAAGCAAATCATTTTCGGTTTCTTGGATATTTAAATAGTTTGACCCTTCACCATAAATAGCATGAAATTTCCATTTTCCGTTTAAGCTTAATTCTTCCTCTCCAGTAACAGAAGTATTTGATGATTCGGTTCCGCAGGATAATAGAAGTATTGAAAATAAAAATGTGATATGTTGTTTAACTTTAATCATTCCAATGGTTTTTAATTACTGTTTGTATATGAGGGAAATTTGCGTCTTCTTCGTTGAGGTTTTTTCTCTTTTTCTTTAAATCCTTTTTCATGTTTTTTACAATCTTAGCATATTTCGGATTATGATATTCATTCTGCATTTCTTCAGGATCTTTTTTCAAATCATAAAACTCCCAGCCAGCTGGTGTATCAAAATCATATCGTCCCCAACCGTCTTGTTTAATTTGATCTTTAGGTTTCCAAAATTTTCCATAGAAAAAAATCAGTTTATAATCTTTGGTTCGAATTCCGAAATGGGCAGGATTGGCATGTCTACTTCCCATGTGCATCCAGTATCTGTAATAAGTAGATTTTTGCCACTTTTTAGTTTCTTTAGCCCCGTTTAAAAGATCTTTAAAACTGTGTCCTTGCATATAACTTGGTGCTTTCCCGCCTGCGATGTCTATTAAAGTAGGAGCAAAGTCGGTGTTGTTGATAAGGGCATCTTTACGGATTCCTTGTTCTAACCCTTTAGGAAAATGCACAATAAACGGCATGCGCATAGATTCTTCATACATCCATCGCTTGTCAATATAATCATGTTCGCCTAGCATAAAACCTTGATCGGCTGTGTAAATAATAATGGTGTTATCATACAATCCTTCAGCTTTTAACTCATCGATCAAACGTTTTACGTTGTCATCTACACCTTTTACGCAACGCAAGTATCTTTTTAAGTATTCTTGATAAGATTTATGTTTGTGATCTGGGATGTTTGTATCGATATCTAAACTTCGTCCAACACCTCGAATGGTATTTCTCAATCCAACGGAAGAGCCAATATCATGAATTAATGAATCGTCTTTACCTCTTGTAGCTATGGATCCATTGTTTCCTCTTTGGTACAAACTTGCTGGTTCTGGAATATAAGTATCTTCTAAATAATCTTTATAACGATCTGCAAATTCAAACATACCATGTGGTGCTTTGAAATGATGCATTAGCATAAAGGGTTTTGATTTATCTCTTCTGTTTTTCAGCCATTCTATAGAACGATCTGTAATTATGTCTGATGAATGACCTGTGTACTTCGTCGTTTTTACAGTTCTAATATTTCCTTTTCCGAAATTGATTTTTTCAGTTTTTTTACCGTTTTTTGAAATTAAAGTAGGATTGTGGTATTTACCTTGAAGTGGTAATACTTCGTAATAATTGAAATTTCCAGGCTCGTTTTTTAAATGCCATTTTCCGATAACCGCCGTTTCGTAACCTAGGGCTTGCATTTCTTTTGGTAAATATTGCTTTGCTACGTCTAAAGGTTGATGTAAATCTAATACTCCATTTGTTTGTGGATATTGTCCGGTTAAAATACTTGCTCTACTTGGTGTACATATAGAATTGTTGCAATAAACATTGTCAAATATAATTCCTTCATTAGCCAACTTGTCAATATTGGGTGTTGGATTTAGAGTTGCCAATCGACTGCCATAAACACCAAATGCCTGTGTTGTATGATCGTCAGACATAATGAATAAAATATTGGGTTTGGATGTGCTTAATTTAGCAGATTTTTTTTGCGCTTGCAATTGAAGTACAGCAAAAAGAATAAGTATGTAAGTAAGTATGTTTGTTTTCATTTGACTATTGTTTCGCATTCTAAATTTCACAACTATTATTCTTGAATATTTTTAACTTTTGACCATTCACTAGTTTCAGATTTCATTTTTATATAAAATGCTTCTTTTGTATTCCATGGAATTTTGACGAATCCTTTTAAATCTGATGCAAAATTTTCTGTTAAATTGGTTTTCGAATTCCCGTATTTAAAAGTAAAAGAAGTTTCTTCTTTTGAAACATTGTAACCAATTACAATTTGATTTCTTATTTTTTGTAAATGAATAATTCGGTCTGATAAATCTTGTATTTTATTTAATTCTCCAGAAGGAATATTTGAAACAGAAGTCATTTCTATTCCTAAAGGAGATATTAAGGAAATTTTATAAAAAGGGGTTTCTTTCGGTTGTTGAAATGTGAATTTTAATTCTTTGGCTCCAGGTTCTATTACTGGTAACTCTATGGCTTTTTGAGAATTGCTTTCTAGTTTTTTCGTGTAGAAATTATATTTTAAATGATATTTGTTTAAAGTATATGAAGGCAACTCCTCTTTTTTTCTTGGTGATAAAACAACGTTGATTTTATTATTTATGATTTTAGCAGTTAAATCATGAACAGGTCCATATATTTTTTGGACTTGAGCAAAAGCTTTAGGTTTTTTATTTCTCCATACATCAACAACTCCCCAAGCTCTATTTCCCGAGGCAGGAGTACCTTTGTAATTACTTCTGTAGTCGTTATAGGTCCAAACCGCTGAACCAAAAACATAAGGTAGTTTCTGAATTTCTTTTAAATCTTCAAGCAAAGCATCTGAAAAAACAGCGTCATTGGATTCTCCCAATTGTCCTTTTCCTATCTCAGTAAAAAAGATGGGTTTTCCAGGGAATTTCTTATGCGTTGTTTGAACTTTTTTTACTGCGTCACCATAAGTGTTGATGGATAAAAAGTCAACTTTTTCATAGACTTCATTTCCGATTTTTGAATTTGGTAAATACGAAGTATAACTGGCAAAAGTTTTTAATCTAGTGGTGTCTAATTCATCGATATAATCTAACATAGAGTTAGCATAACCATATTGTTTTGGAGTCATTGTTTTATTCGTCCATTTCTTAACTGCAGTTTCTGAACCGGTTAATGGTTTGGTGTTTTTCTTTAAAACATAGGCTCCAAGTTCATTTCCTACACTGTAACCAATAACTGAAGCATGGTTGTAATCTCTGTCGATCATTTCTTTCAACCATTTTTTTGTAAGAGGGTTATGAGTAAAAGCATTTGGGTCATCAGAACCCCAAACAGGAATTTCTGTTACAAGCATATAACCAATACTGTCGCAAAATTTTAATAAACTAGGAGCAGCAGGTGCATGCATCATTCTTGAGAAATTAGCTCCTAAAGATTTCATCTCTGTGATGTCGTGTTTTACCAATTCATAAGGTTCTGTATTTCCGTATGCAGGATGATCATGAACTCGATTAAAACCATTCAAACGCACAGCTTCGTTGTTTAAAAATAATTGCTCACCGATTGTTTCTACTTTTCGAATTCCAAACTTATCCACAACAAGTTGTTTGTTGTTTTGATAATTTAATTGTGTATTTAATTGGTAAAGAATAGGAGAGTCAAAATGCCATAAATCGAATGTGCTTACGTCTTTTTCAAAACTTATAACAGCTTCAGTAGTGCTGTTTGCTGATATTGTTACTTCCTTATTTTTTGTAAGTATTTTATTGTTTTTTGAATCGTAGATGTTGGCCTCAATTTGTACAGATTTACTTTCCGAAACATTGCTTTCTAACTTGTACTTGATATCAAAAGCGATTTTTTTCGTTTTGAAATTTGGTTGTGCTGATATATGTTGCCAAACAACTCTAACATCTGCATTAGCCAAAAGTGTTACATTCCTGCTAATACCACCCCAAGCCCACCAAGCACCTCTTTTGTAGCTATTGTTTGCTTGAACAATAATTGTATTGGGTTTGTCGCGAAAAACTTTGTCTGTTATGTTGAATTCAAAAGGAGTATAACCACCTTTATGTTCTCCCAATAGCTCACCATTCAACCATACTTTGGAGGTTTCATAAACAGCATCGAATCGCAATCTAATTTGTTTAGATTCCCATGATTTTGGAATATTGACTTCTTTTTGATAATAGCCATTTCCTACATGATTTGCATATGCGTTTTCTGTATCCCAGTTTCCAGGAACATAAATTTTATCCCAATTTTTAAATTCGGATTTTAAAACTTTTGCTTCTGAAACTGTATTTGAAGCTAAAAAATTCCACTCACCATTTAGTGACACTTCATTAGGATTTAATGAGGTTTCATCTGAATTCATTGAAGGCTTACAGCTTACGATGAATATGCAGAGTGTAAAAATTGAGAGGAATTTTTTCATAATTTATGCTTTTAAACAAATAATTTCAAAGATTGATGCAGGTACATTTTTAGATGGGTGTTCTGCTTCAATAGTCAAGGCTTTTGTTTTTATAGGCTTTTCAAATTTCCAAGAATTCATCGTCTGATAGTTTCCTTGTTTTTCAGCTAAAATAGTTTCGTTAGCATCTTTGATTTTATAATTTCTCAAACAGAAAGGTGCTACTTCTTCAGGATGTCCCATTAAAGTCGATTCTAGAGCGTGGTCATAATCCGTATCAAGAAATAACTTGATTTCTGAAATTTCTTGTTCCTCATCCCAAGTCACTTTTAATTCTGGAGCTTCGTCATTTAAATCGGCAGACCATGCGTTAACAGTTGTTCCAGGACGTACAAATCCGTTACCAATATTTTTGTTATCAAAAGCTTCAATTGCAGGAGAAATTTCCATGGCAATATTTTTTCCTTCTGGTCTTCTCTGCGGAATCCAAAATTCAAAAGCATCAACTCCAATTTCTGCAGGCGGTGCTTGTTTACCATTGTTGGAAACAGCTTTGTTCACTCCGTTAAACACAGATAAAATTCCAGAGAAACGTTCGTTGCTATTTTTTAATTCAATTTTATCATTAGACATAAAAGTTACAAAGGCGTACTGATCTTCACCAAGGGTAGTTTCAAAATCAAATTCTATGTATTGTTCTCCTTTTTCCAAAGACAATAATTGAGATTCTAAAATTAATTCTGGGCAATAGTTTTCAGCTTTGATAGATGTTCTTAATTGAATTTCTATATCTGTTGCTTCCAATACATTTGCCAATACTTTGAATTTGTATTTTTGATTGGCTTTAAGAGGTAATAACTGCGCAGCTGAAGTTCCTAAATTCATCCATTCTCCATCAAATTTTATTTTTGATAATTGTAAAGAAGAGCTACTTTCTATAGTTGCTTTTGTGATTAAGTTACTTTCTTTTTGAATAGGAACACGAGGAATACTTTGACCAAAAATATTCAATTCATTTTGCAATTCTTTGATCAAACCATTTTCTAAAATTTGTGCAGGTTTGATGTTTTTATCTAGACATATAGAAGCCGCAACACCTAAAGCTTGCGCACACAAACCTGTGGTAGCCATAACTCTGGTAGAACCAAAAGCAACGTGTGTTGCGCTAATAATTCTTCCTGCCAAGAAAAGATTGTCAATATCCTTACTCACAAATGACCTGTAAGGAATATCATAAATCCCTTTTGAATGCCATTGTGTACAACCTGATAGTTCGCTATAAACGCCATCGGCAGGGTGTAAATCAATTGCCCATCCACCATGAGCAATGGCATCGTCAAATTTACTTTGACCAATAACATCTTGCTGTTTCATCATATACAATCCTTCAAAACGTCTACTTTCACGTTTTCCAGGAACTGTTCCAACCCATTCTAAAGTCATGTTATCAACATCTTCAAATTCCCCTGAATTTTTGATATAATTCCAAACCCCGTAAATAACTTTCCAAAGTTCGTATTTGATTTCTTCAGTTTCATGGATTGTATCTCCACGACCTCCATATTCGAACCACCAAAAGCGACAACCTTTGTCATCTTTTCCAATAGCTTTATAACGTGGAATTGCAGTAATATCTTTTAATGCAAATTCGGGAGCTACATATTTTACTGGCTTGTTTGTGTTTTTACTGTAGAAGTACATGGAGTGCCCAAGTAATTCTCCGTAAGATTTGTCTGGAGCAAATAATTCTCCAAATTCTTCTTTTGTTTCAGCACCCATTCTAAAAGAAGCGCCTGCTTTAAAAGCAACAATACCATCACCAGAAGCATCACAAAACAAAGGAGCATTTATTACGTAATCAGTAGAGTTTTGTGGGTTGAAAGCTCTAACCGATTCCAAACTATTTTCATTGGATTTGGTAACATCATATACACTGGTGTTTAATAAAAGTGTGATGTTTTTTTCATTCATTACTTTTTCCAATAACACAGTGTCAAAGATAATGGCATTACCTTCTTTGTTACGGTATAAGTTTTCTACCAAAATCTCATCCATAACTCCACCTTCACGAGACCAACGATTGTTGTTTCCCATGTGAGATGTTGCTCCAAGAATCCAAAGTCTTACTTCAGAAGAAGCATTACCACCTAAAACAGGTCGGTCTTGAATTAAAACTGTTTTTGTGCCCTTTCTGGCAGCAGTAATTGCGGCACAGACTCCTGCGGTTCCTCCTCCAATTACTACAAACTCAGATTGAATTTCAGAAATTTTATTATCTCTTTTTTCGGCACTATGGTTCTGTACTAACATATTATATTGTTGTTGATTTTATTTAAGATTTTTTTTGATCACTACAAGTCCAAGTATTAGAACGGCTATTCCCATTCCTCCTACAAGTAAGGCTCCTGTATCGGCAATAAATGAAAGCCCAAGAACTAACAATCCAGTTGCAGCAACTCCGATTCCAATAACTCTTCCTCCTTTTTTATTACTACCAGCAGATTCCTCAGTAGTTGTACCAACTTTACCGGCAACAATTTCTTGATGCTTGTCGTGTTGTATTGTACTTGCATTTTGTGATTTTGCATAGAAGTCATAGATGGCAAGAAGAATAACAGGAATTCCTACACCAACTCCCATTTCGGTAGCGCGATCTAAACCAAATTCAAATAATTTTGGACTTATGAATTTAAAGAACCCGTTGATTGTTAAAGAAATTATAGTAACAGCCAAAACGCTTTTTCCTGTTTGGTATTTTGAAAACAACGCCCAAAGTGGAGGTAAAAACATGGCTCCACCAGTTAATGCAGCCAAACTCATTACTACGTTAACAATTCCTCCCATTAGCGGTACTAATAAGGCAACGATTATTGTAATAATTCCCAAACCAATTGTTGATCTTTTTCCAACCTTTACCAATTCACTATCACTAGAATTTGGTTTGAAGTGTTTGTATACATCATTAGCCAATACTCCAGCTGAAATATTTAAAGTTGTGTTTACCGAACTAGAAGTAGCGAAAACCATTCCTCCTAACATTAAACCAAGCATACCTACAGGTAATACTTCTTTACACATTAATAAATATGCACCTTCTTCAGCTAAATCTCCTAAATCTGGATTCAAGACTCTATAAATCATTGGAGGTAACATCCAGATAAGTGGACTAATAGTATACAATCCTCCAAAAAGCCAACCTACTTTTTTTGCTTCTCTTGGAGTTGCTACACTGGTATATCTTTGGATGTATGCCCAGTTTCCTGCAATAAAAAATAAATTATACAATCCGAATGCAACTAAGAAACCTGGTGTGTATTCATCATTTACAAAATTGAAAAAATTATCAGGAGCAAGGTTGATGAAATTGTCAATACCTCCAATTTTATCAAACGATAAAGGGACAACAATTAATACAGCAGCGGTAAGTACGACAAATTGCAATACATCGGTCACAATAACGGCCCACAAGCCACCAACTGTAGTGTATATCAAAATCAGTATTCCTAAAAATATAACACTCGCACTGATTGGGATTCCTGTGGAAACTTCAACAATTTTTGCAACGGGATACAAAAATGCTCCGGTAGTAAAAACGGATATTAATAAAAATAAATACGTATAAATTTTTTGTGTTTTATAACCCAATCTATCGGTGATAAATTCTGCAGCGGTTAAGGCTTTTGTTTTTTGCCATTTAGGAGCGATCCAAAAACCAATGATCAAACCGGCTATACACATGGTCCATTGGATGGCAATTGCTACCCAACCACTTTTGTATGCAATAGATCCCCAAACCACAAAAGTTCCTGCCGAGAAAAAACTCATAAACAAAGAAAGTCCACTCATCCACCATGGCAAAGCCCCACCAGCAGCAAAATAAGATTTCATGTTTTTACCCGCTTTAGAAAAGCTCATTCCACAAATAAAAACTAAAAGTGTGAAGACTAATATTACTGAAATATCTATAGGACCCATTATGGTTGTATTTTAATTTACACTGCAATTTCGATTAAATTTTAGGTTTTCACAATGGAATGAATAAAATCATTACCGGAAACGTTCCCGTAAACGGTTTTTGTTTACGGTAACGTTCTCGGTATTTGCGAGAATTATTTAAAAAGATTAATATTGACGGATGAAACACACAACCATAAAAGATGTAGCAAGTAAATTAAATGTATCTGTTTCAACTGTGTCAAGAGCATTTAATGATAAATACGATATTAGAACCGAAACAAAAGAGTTGGTTCTGAAAACGGCTAAAGAAATGGGGTATCGTCCAAATCCTATTGCGCGGAAGTTAATTCAGCAACGTTCTTTGAATTTTGGAATTATCGTACCAGAATTTGTAAACAGTTTCTTTCCTGAAGTTATTATTGGTGCTCAAGAAGTTTTATTAGCAGAAGGGTATCAAGTATTGATTATGCAATCCAATGAATCTTCGGAAACAGAGATGAAAAATGTTGATACCATGGTTGATAATATGGTAGACGGGTTGATTGTTTCGTTGACCTGTGAAAATGAAAATATAGAGAAGTATAAAGAATTGATAGCTTCAGAGATGCCGATAGTATTTTTTAATAGAGTGGTTGATGATTTGCCTGCTTCTAAAGTGGTTTTTGATGACTATAAATGGGCGTTTTTTGCTACTGAGCATCTATTGGTTCAAGGACATACAGATATTGTTCATTTATCAGGACCTAAAAATTTATTATTATCAAAAAATAGATCACAAGGCTTTGATGCTGCGCATAGAAAACATAAAATTCCTGTTGGTAGAAAAATTCCATGTGGGTTTTCTATGGAGGAAGGAGAACGTGTGGCTTTAGATTTGATTAAAAAGGATGAAGTGCCTACAGCTATTTTTGCAGCAAGTGATCCAGGGGCCATTGGTGCGATGAAAGTTTTTAAAGACCATGGATATGCTATTCCAAAAGATATAGCTATTGTTGGATTTTCAGAGTCTAGTTTAGCCGAACATATTGCCCCACCATTAACGTCAGTGAGTCAGCCAACAAGAGATATAGGACAAACAGCAGCTAAACTTTTATTGGAACAGATTGATACAAAAGGACTATTTGTTCCTCAAACAATTGTTCTGAATGGTCGATTGAATGTAAGAGAATCATCTATGAAGGTATAGTGAGTTTTTATAAAGGGAAAGGGACAATACATAATTATTGTCCCTTTTTGGGTTTAAGATATATCAATCTCTTTTCATTATTATTTATAAGTTAGAAGCTAGAAATTAATATGGTTCTATTGTTGAGTCTTTTACATAGTTTTCTATATGTTGTTGTTTGGAAAAGGAGTAAATAATTCTCCTGTATACCGAAAATATTTTTATTCTCTGAAAAACATTCCCGATACGATAATCTCACATCTTCTTTTTTTGTGTTTTACGATGTTGTCAATTCTTTGCTCAGTCTTTGTTAATAAGAAATAAGTAGAACAAATGTCTTTTTAAAGGGGACAGATATGCTATTCTTTTTTTAGGCATATAGATTGCTATATATTTACTATCCATATTAGAAAATGTAAATAAAACGTATATGAAATATTATAAATTATCCTTGTCAGTTTGTTTGATCGCAATTTTGGTTTTTGTGAGCTCGTGTGGCCATGAAGAATCGAATGTGATAGCAGATCAGAATTTTAACAAAGGCTGGTTGTTTAAAAAGGATACAATTATCGGTGCAGAGAAAGTGTCTTTTGAGGATGTTAGTTGGAGACAACTTGACTTGCCTCATGATTGGGCTATCGAAGGACCTTTTAGTAACGAACATAACGCTAGAACAGGTGGTTTGCCTGTGACAGGAGAAGCTTGGTATAGAAAACATTTTGTTGTTGATATAAAAAATAAAAACAAACAAGTTTCGGTTGAGTTTGATGGAGCCATGAACAATGCGAAAGTATGGGTGAATGGTGAATATGTAGGAGGAAGGCCTTATGGATATATTGGTTTTGAGTTTGATATTACTTCTAAAATAAAATTTGGAGAGGATAATGTAATTGCAGTTCAGTTGTCGCCAGAAGATTTATCTGCACGTTGGTACCCAGGAGCAGGTATTTATAGAAATGTTCGATTAAAATTAAAGAATACGTTACATATTCCACAGTATGGAACTTTTGTCACTACGCCAAAGGTAAATTCTGAAATAGCTGAAGTAACAGTTAAAACTTCGGTTAAAAATTCGGGTAATAAAGTTGTTGAAGCCACTTTGGAAACGATTATTAAAGATGAGAAAGGAAAAACGGTAGCTGAAAATAGTACTAAGAAAAACATTGGTGGTTCTTCGGTTGAAGAATTCTCTTTAGATACCAAAATTCAGAATCCACAATTATGGGAGATTGCTAATTCTTATTTATACACAGTTACAAGTCTTGTAAAAGTGAATGGGAGTTTAGTTGATGAATACACGACAAAGTTTGGAGCAAGAACTATCGAGTTTGATGCTGAAAAAGGATTTTTATTAAATGGAAATATTGTTCAGTTAAACGGTGTGTGTATGCATCATGATCAAGGGCCTTTAGGGGCAGCAATAAATTACAGAGCAAAGCAACGTCAAATGCAAATTATGCAAAGTATGGGAGTGAATGCTTTGCGTACAAGTCATAATCCACCATCTCCAGAAATGTTACAGGTGTGTGATGAATTGGGAATTGTTGTGATTACAGAAGCATTCGATGAATGGAAACTTGGAAAAGTTGAAAATGGGTATCATAAATATTTTGATGAGTGGCATGAAACAGATTTACGAGATATGATTAAAAGAGATCGTAATCATCCATCGGTAATTATGTGGAGTATTGGGAATGAAATTTTAGAACAAGCTAGAAAAGATGGTTGGAAAGTAGCTAAGATTTTAAATGATATCTGTCATGATGAAGATAATACGCGTCCAACAACTGCGGGATTCAATTATTATCCAGCTCCATTTAAAAACAAATTGGCTTATCAGATTGATATTGTAGGAATGAACTACTGGTCGGATAAATACAAAGAAATTAAAGAGAATAACCCTGGGATTATTTTATATGGTTCTGAAACATCGTCTCAAACAAGTAGTAGAGGGGTGTATCATTTACCAATAGAATATTTGCCTAGAAAAGAAACAAATCACGTTTCTAGTTATGATGTGATTGTTGGACCGCCATGGGCATATGCACCAGATATTGAGTTTGATGATCAAGAAAAAAATCCAAATTCTTTAGGAGAGTTTATTTGGACTGGGTTTGATTATTTAGGAGAACCTACACCTTATGGAGGTAGAGATAATTCTACAAATGGATATTGGAATGACGACTGGCCTTCAAGGTCTTCTTACTTTGCGCCAGTAGATTTATGTGGTTTCCCAAAGGATAGGTATTATTTATATCAAAGTCAGTGGACAACAGAACCGATGGTTCATGTATTGCCGCATTGGAATTGGGAAGGGAAAGAAGGAGAAGTAATCCCTGTATATTCTTATACAAATTGTGATGAGGTTGAGTTGATTGTAAATGGGAAGTCGTACGGAAAACGTATAAAAGGAAAAGATTTTACCATGATTCCATCTGAATACCATGGTTTCAAAAAAGGGATGTATAAATCTAAATACAGACTATCTTGGAATGTTCCTTATCAAGCTGGAAGTATAAAAGTTATTGGGTATAAAAATGGAAAAGTTGCTGCAACTAAAGAAATTAAGACAGCGGGTAAACCAGCTCAAATAAAATTAATTGCCGACCGAAGTGAAATTAATGCTGATGGAGCAGATTTATCTTTTGTAACTGTAAGAGTTGAAGATAAGGACGGGAATTTGTGTCCGTTAGCATCCAGCCAGGTAGAATTTGAGATTTCAGGTTCAGGAACATTAGCAGCAGTTGGAAATGGAGATCAAATTTCAATGGCATCATTTCAAGTGAATACAAGGAAAGCTTTTAATGGATTGAGCATGGTAATTGTAAAATCTACAGAAGAAGGTGGAGAAATTTCTATCAAAGCAAATTCTAAGGGACTGACTTCTGATTTCATAAGCATAACAACAAAATAATACAATAAATAATAAAAGAATGAAAGCATTAAAATTTAATAAGGTTCTTTTAGTAATGGTACTTGCTTTGGCAAATCCGTTATTAAATATTACAGCGCAAAAAAAAGGAAAACAACCGAATATCGTTTTTATCCTTACAGATGATCAGTCGTATGGAATGATGGGATGTACTGGGAACGAAATTGTACAAACTCCGAATATAGACAAGTTAGCTAAAGATGGAGTTTTGTTTACGAATGCACATATTTCTAGTGCAATTTGTACGCCAAGTAGAATTTCTATTTTATTAAGTCAATATGAAAGAAAGCACGGTGTGAATTTTAATTCAGGTACATCTGTGTCAGGTAAAGCATGGGAAAAAGCTTATCCGTTGGTGATGAGAAATGCGGGTTATTATACCGGGTGGATTGGTAAAAATCATGCTCCTATTGGAGAAGGTGGTTATACAAGTGGATTGATGGAAAAGAGTTTCGACTACTGGTACGCAGGTCATGGTCATATTCGTTTTTATCCAAAAGATGTACATGCCATTTTTAATGATGCAATTGCCTCAACACAGCCAGAAGTAATTAATGAAGGGATGGATGATTTTTTAGATCCTAATGCAAGAAAGTTAAAAGGTGCGGTTAAGTTTTTAGAAACTCGCCCTACAGATAAACCATTTTTATTGTCTATCAATTTCAATTTGCCTCATGGTGCAGGGACTGGGAGTATGAAACAAAGAAAAACAGATGATGATATTTACAAGTCTCTTTATAGAGATCTTGAATTGGCATTGCCTGCGAATTATATTGCCAAAGCTGATATTAAAACACCAAAACTACCTGCTGACTTATTAAGAGCAGAAGATCGTCAAACAGGATATAATTATTCTGATACTCCAGAAGGATTTAGAGAGCGTTATACGCGTCAATTACAAGCAATGACGGGGATAGATCGTTTGGTTGGAAACTTACGTTTGAAGTTGAAAAAATTGAAGTTGGATAAAAATACAATTATCATTTTTACTTCTGATCATGGTTTGTTTATGGGAGAACAAGGTTTAGGAGGAAAAGCATTGTGTTATGAAAAAACAACACATGTTCCAATGATTGTGATGGATCCTTCTTTGAAAAGAAAAAATAGAGGAAGAAAAAGTGACGCTTTGGTACAGTCTATTGATGTTGCTCCAACAATGTTGGCTATGGCGGGTGTTGCGATTCCAAAAGAATTTCAAGGAAAAGATATTTCTAAATTAGTGGTTGATAAAACTGCTGAGGTAAGAGACTATGTTTTTACAGAAAACTTATGGTCTACTCAATTTGGAAATCCTAAATGTGAGGCGGTTCAAAATAAAGAATGGAAATATATTAGATATTATAAAAACACTACTTTTTCAGCATCTAAGAAAATAGCAACAGCAAAAGAATTAGGAATTCCTGTAAACAAAATGTTATATGCTACTCATGATCCTGATATTGCGTATTACCGTCAATTATCAGACTCTTCTTTAGAGGGAGAAAAGCCAGTGTATGAAGAATTGTATAATTTAAAAAACGATCCTGCTGAATTGGTTAATCTTGCCAAGAATAAAGAAAATAAGGAAACATTAAAAGAATTAAGAAAAGTTTGGAAAGAACAAATTACTATGGCTAGAGGAACAGGAAAACCTCAGGTATTAAGGTATACAAATGATAGTCATCCTAAAGGAGGACATTAATCAATTTAGTTTATAAAGTCTTATGAAAAAAATAGCATTTTTACTATTATTGAGTTTACAATTTCAGGTTTTTGCAACAGATTTTAATGTTTTAAAATATGGAGCAAAGGCAGATGGAATAACGAAAGATACCGAAGCTGTGCAAAAGGCAATTGATGCCTGTACAAAAAATGGTGGAGGAAAAGTAATAATTCCTGCTGGTAAAACTGTGGTAGTAGGAACTATCTATTTAAAAGATTTTGTGACATTGCATATAGAAAATGGTGCTAGTTTGTTGGGAAGTCCAGAGTATAAGGATTATACAACGGACACACATTACAATACCTACAAGGACGAACCTCATATGGATCGTTGTTTGATTTTTGCCTCAGAAGCAAAATCATTTACGATAGAAGGTAATGGAATTATTAATGGGAATGGCTCTCCTAAAAACTTCAATAAGAAAAATGGAGGGAGACCCATGTTGTTGCGGTTTTATAAATGCTCTGATATAAAGCTGAAAAATGTAACTTTAAAAGATCCAGCTGCTTGGACGTCTGCTTGGTTGTATTGCAATGAAATTGTGGTATCTGGAATTAAAATTATTAGTAGAGTCAATCATAATGGAGATGGACTTGATTTTGATGGCTGTACCAATGTTAGAGTAAGTGATTCTTCCTTTGATAATAGTGATGACTCTATTTGTCTTCAGGCGTCTAATGCAGCATATCCATGTAAAAATATCACTGTAACAAATTGTGTATTTACAACAAAATGGGGAGGTATGCGAATTGGATTGGCATCTAGAGGAGATTTTGAGTCCGTAACGGTTTCAAATTGTACCTTTTTTGATATTCAGGATTCTGGATTGAAAATTCAAATGAATGAAGGTGGGGAAATGAAGAATATGTCATTTTCTAATTTGGTGATGAAAAATGTGCCAAGACCAGTTTTTATGACTTTTTGCCAACAGAGAGCTGGTGTAGATATGCCAAAAGAGATGTTTCCAATGAAGGCGATGGATGGTTTCATTTTTAGTGATTTAATTGTTGATAATAGAGAGTTGGATAAAAATTCGGCATTTTTTATTACGGGTATGCCTGGTCATAATATTGAAGATATTCAGTTGAATAATATTCAAATGACTGTTTCTGGTGGAGGTACAAAAACGGATGCTGAAAATTTAATTAAAGAGTATACATTAGAAACTCTTGGGAATTGGTGGCCTGAATTTAGCAAAGTAGGAACCCTACCTGCTTCCGGAATTTTTGCTAGGCATATTGATGGATTGTCAATTACAAATTTTCATTTGAATACCATTGACGAAGATTTTAGACCAACGATTGTTTTAGACGACGTTTCTAACGGTTATGTTTCGAATGCTTTTTTGAACAGAAAAGAGATTCGCAAAAAAGAAATTATCAGAAAGTGATTTTCTTTTGTGAAATATGATAAAAGTCCTGCAAGAAACTGCAGGACTTTTTGTTTATATGTGTTTTAAGACAGTGTTAAAATGCTTTAAAAATCAAGAGAGAGTATAGATGTTGTATGTCGACACATTTATGGTAATAACAAAAACATTTGTTCAATACAGATAGCTTATGAAAGAATAACTTTGTAAAACAAGATTTAAATTAATTAATAAAAGGAAAAATATCTTAGATATGAAGTCATTTAAATTGATCATAACTTTTGCTTTGATACTTCCTGTCATGAGCATTGCACAAAAAAAGAAACCGAATATCGTTTTGGTTTATGCTGATGATATCAGTGCACGAGAGTTTCCTGTGTACAAATCAAAAGTCTGGAACGCAGATTCGAAAGGTGAAAGTACGGATCCTAAAATGCGAGCTAAGACACCTGTGTTAACAAGATTAGCCACTGAGGGCTTGTATGTAAAAACGGCATGGGCAGCAACCATTTGCTCTCCTAGTAGGGCCATGATGATGACCGGTAGATATGCTGATAAGCACAAATGGTGGCATAATGGTGATTTAGGGTTTTCTGTTGGTGATGATGGGAAAAAACGACCGTGGCCTTTGTATGAGAGTTCTTCTCTAATCGGTCATATTGCGCAACAGGGAGGTTATGCTACGCTATGGTCTGGAAAAACACAAATGAAGGGTTCTGATTTGCAGAAATTTGGTTTTGATGAAGGTGTGTTTACTCCAGGGGAACAGGGAGCACCAAACAATCCAATGACAGATTTTAAAGTAATTCCTGAAAAAATAAATGGGAAAAAAGTTTACATCAATGCTGATACGGGAGAACAGATAGATACGCATCAACAATTTGGATGGTATTGGAAGCCTCATGTAAGATTGATGAATCATCCTAGTTCAAAAGAGAAATTAGCCTGGTGGCCAATAACTAAAAAGGACAAAAGGAATTATGGATTGAATACTTTTGGACCTGATGTTGAGTTAAATTTTATCTTTGATTTTATGGAAAGAAAACACAAAGAGAAGAAACCGTTTTTTGTGTATCATACAACGCATTTAGGACATGGAGCGGTAGATTTTTTCAATCAGACCAAGGACAATAAATATCCTCAAACTCCAAAAATTGAATGGAAAGACAATAAATATGTTCGATATACACCGAATGTAACAGGTGATAAGGGCGTATATGATACCCATAATTCATTGTCAGAACCAGGGATTAGAAATCATGTGAATTATTTAGATTATCAAGCTTGGTTGTATATCAATAAATTTAAAGAACTAGGGATTGAAGAGAATACTATTTTTATTTTTTGTGCGGATAATGGAACTCATTATTATGGAAAAGGAAGTCCTGTAAGTCAGAAAGGAACCCATGTACCCTTTATTGTTTACGCTCCGGGATTACAACTGACAAAAAAAGGAGAACAAGATATATTGGTGAATATAGCAGATGTTTTGCCTACAATCGCCGATATAGCTGGAGTTAAAATAGATAAG
>NZ_JAQWGB010000200.1 GCF_029238425.1 Flavicella sp. | reverse complement strand
CCATCGGAAGAAATTATAATTAAAACCTTATCTACGGATATTGGAGTGTTGAATTCAAAAATTGAATCTGTTGAGTTGTTAGGAAGCAAAGAAAAATTACAATGGACTAGAGATGCTAGAGGATTGGTGATCAAAGCTCCTAAAAAGCTAAGTTCAAAATTTGCACATTCTTTTAAAATAAAAATGGAAGGATATAAAGAGACTGCTATTGGAGGTGCTGTAGATGCACATGTAGATTAATTAGAAACATACAACCCGCAATTTTAACTATTTGGAAGAATTGCGGGTTTTTTATACCCAAAAATCATGAGATGTATTTTATTTAAGTTGTTGTTTGTTAGTGTTTTGTGTGTTTCTGTTTCTATGGAAGCGCAAAAAAAGATGAAACCCAATATTATCCTTGTTTTAGCGGATGATATAAGTGCCAGAGAGTTGCCTATCTACAAATCCGATACGTGGAGTCCACCAAAGGGAGGAAATACTCAAGATAAAAAATATAGAGGAAAGACACCAGTTTTAAATAGATTGGCACAAGAAGGATTGTACGTAAAGACAGCTTGGGCGGCTGTTGTTTGTTCTCCAAGTAGAGCCATGATGATGACGGGAAGATATGCTCATTTACATAAGTGGTGGGGTAATAAAACAATTGGTAAATATTCTTCTCCGGAAGGCAAATTAGAGTCTTACCCTTTGTATGCGAGTTCAGAGTATACAATCGGTCATATTGCTAAGGCTGGTGGCTATGCAACTTTTTGGTCAGGGAAAACTCAAATGAGAAATAAAAGATTGGAGTTGTTCGGTTTTGATGAAGGTGTATTCACTCCTGGAGAGTCCAGTTTAGCCATGGAAAACCCATACACTGATTTTAAGGTGCAAACTAAAAAGGTAAATGGTAAAAAAGTTCAGTTAAATAACAATACAGGAAAGGAAGTGTCAACATATGATCAATCTAGTTGGTATTGGCAACCGCATGTAATGTTGATGAATCATCCTACGGCAAGCAAACAATTTGAATGGTGGCCTAATAACAAAAAGAGCAAGAAAGAGTTCGGTTTGCAGACATATGGTCCAGATGTTGAATTGGATTTTATTCTTGATTTTATGGAACGTAAGACCGCAGAAAAGAAGCCGTTTTTTGTGTATCATACTTCTCATCTCGGGCATGATGCCTTTGATTTTTTGAATCCAAATCAAAAGAACAAATGGCCTGGTACTCCAAAAGTGACTTATAAAAACGGAAAATATAAAAGAACAAATCCATGGATAACTGGTGAAAAAGGAGAATTTGACACCCATGGTACGGTTACTGAATCAGGGATTCACAACCATATAAATTATTTGGATTATCAAATGTCTTTGTATTTGAAAAAATTAAAGGAATTGAAAATAGAAGAAAATACGATTGTTATTTTTTGTGCAGATAATGGAACTAGTGGTTATGGTAAAAACAGTCCAGATTTACAGAAAGGAACTCATGTGCCATTTATAGTATATGCACCAGGTTTATACTTAACAAAAAAAGGAGAGCAAGATGTGCTTTTCAATATTGCTGATGTTTTACCAACGGTAGCAGAAATAGGCGGAGTGACCATTCCAAAAGGTTATGAAATTAATGGAGAATCATTTTGGTCATTTTTAACAACAGATAAAAAAGAGCATAGGGATTGGATTTATGGTTATAAGGATAATATGCAAATTATTAGAGGAACTAATTTGATGAAGGATGGTAGAAATAAATGGTATGATGTAAGTAAAACACCAGATGATTTGATAAGTTATAGGGAAATAAAAAATTGGAATAATGAATCAAAGAAATTCAAAACCGACAAGAAAACATTAGAGGCTATATTACCTAATTTTGATTTGTTTGATGTGGCTCAAAATGGACCTTTAACAGAAAAGGACAAAAAGAAATTGGTGAAAATAGAAGCTTTGAGGAAAGAAAAACTTGCGGCTATGAAGGAAAAGAAAAGAAAACAAAAGAAACAAAAATCTCATTGATATGAAAA
Source organism: Flavicella sp. (assembly GCF_029238425.1). GTDB lineage: Bacteria > Bacteroidota > Bacteroidia > Flavobacteriales > Flavobacteriaceae > Flavicella. The sequence continues at coordinate 14,231 of NZ_JAQWGB010000200.1, read as the reverse complement.
TTAACTTTAAAAACAGTACTATTTTTTTAATCTGTTTGACCTTCTTGAATTTCAAATTTAGTGAGGCTCAGGTAAACAAAAAGCCAAATGTTTTATGGATTGTTACTGATGATCAAAGAATGGATTCTAATGGGTATTTTAATGAAATAACCACAGGAAAGAAAGATAGTCCATTGGGATATGTTGAATCTCCCAATTTAGACGCCTTAGCAAAAGAGGGAACTGTTTTTACAAATTTTTACTGTAATTCACCAGCTTGCGCTCCCTCTAGAGGGAGTATCATAACAGGGAAATACCCACATCATTCTGGGATTTATGGTTTTGAAAAGACTCATAATCAAACGGATTTTTTCAATAAAACAATGCCTCAAGTTATGTCTGATCAAGGGTATCAGACTGCCATGTTTGGTAAAAAAGGCTATTATATTTTTAATTGGGAACCAAAGGCAGTAAGAGGAGAAACTAATTTTTACGAGCAGTTTGTTTCAAGCACTGAATTGAGGAAAAATAAAAATACAACTGATTGGGATAATCATACGGCATGGGGGCGTGTTAATGGGAAGTATACAAAATTGGGATCAAGTGTGAATTTTTATTATCCAAACGGAGAACATAAATCATTTCCAAGAGGGAAGGAATTATCAGCAAAAGAGAAAAACTCAAAACTGGAGATTGAGAAAGAATTGGATATTTTATACGCTTATACACGTAGCAACCCAGAGCTTATTATCGGAGGAGTGAATTCTATGCCAGGGGATAAAACCTTGGATGGTAATATTACACGTGAATTCCTAGACTATTTAAAATATAAAAATGGAACATATACTTCTCCTGTAGGAAAAAAAATGAAGGGAGTTAAAACGAGTCAACCTTTTTTTGTAAGTCTAAGTTATCATTTTCCTCATACACCTGTAATGCCGCCTAAAGAGTTTAGGGATCGATTTAAGGGGAAGGTTTATGACATACCAGAGTTTGATAAAAGGGAGGTGAAAAAACTGCCACCACAGCTCAAAAAGATTTATGAAAAAATGAAAATAGATGCCTTGACTTATGATGAAAAGCAACAAGCAATTAGAGATTATTATGCCTTTTGTGCTTATGGAGATGATCAAATAGGAAAAGCAATAGGTGCGTTTAAAGAATATTCAACTAAAAACAATCAAGAATTCTTGATACTTTATGTATGTGGAGATCATGGATGGCAATTGGGGGAGCAAGGGATTGAAGCTAAATTTTCACCTTGGGAATTGTCTAATCACACTACTGCGATTGTCGTATCATCAGAAGAGAAAAACTTTAAGGCAGGTGCGGTTTATTCTGAGTTTGCAGAATACGTAGATATCATGCCAACTGTAATTGCCGCAGGTGGGGCAGATGTATCAAAGGAAGAATTTGATTATTTAGATGGTTATGATTTGGCAGAGGTTTTAAAAAATAAAAAGTTAAAAAGGGACTACGTTTTAGGAGAATTCAATCATGTAGCAGGTCCAAGGGCATTTCTTAGAACCAAAGATTTTTCATTTTCAATGAGAAATAGAGAAAGTAATAGAAAAGCGAGTAATAAACAAAAACCTAATATAAATATTAAATGGGGATTGAATGCTCCGAGAAAAGACGTTGAAATGGCATTGTATGATTTGCGAAATGATCCAAAAGAAAGAAATAATGTTGCAAATGATAAGGGGTATGAGGAACTGGCAGATTGGTTGAGGGAAAAGTTAGGAAATATTACATTGGGAGATGGCAGAATAGAAAGTAATTGGACCCAGCAGAATGACTATAATATATCGGATTTTGCAGCTGGTGCTGATGATAAAATAATACAGATACCAAAAAAAATAATACCTGAATTATAAAAATAGTAAAAGCCCTTTCTAACCACAGAAAGGGCTTTTTTTAGTTCATATAGATTTTCTAATTATGTACTAATTTAATTTGAAATTCTTCATTGCTTACTCCTATATAAACTGCTGAACAATATTTAACCTAAAACTCGTAAGCAATATAATATCAATTCATTTTCCTATTTGCGTCAGAAAATTAGTTGTTAGATATCTTCCAAATTTAAATTCTTAAGGTCGGAAATCTGCGTTTTTAGACTTGATTAGAACTCATAAAAAAAAGAACAGAATCTGATTTAAACTAGACAAAATTTGAGGTTTAATGTCAACACCTTGGTAATGAGTTTTTTGTGTTATTTGTTGTTGTCTATGTTTTGTTACATCTTTTTTTTGATAACAAAACAATCTTTGTATTTTTGAGAGAGATGTTAATTTTGAAATATGAAGAAAGAGTTATTTTTTGTCTTGTTTTTGTTTTTTGTCAGTTTTTCTTTGATAAGCCAGTCATTAAAAAACAAGGATGAATTTTTTGTGAAAGCAGTTGAACTGAGGAATTCCAAAATGGATAGTACCGGTTTTTATTACGATAAAAGTTATGAGTACCAACAGCAAAATAAAGATACATTAGGTATGATTAGGGCGGTGTTTGCAAACGCCTATTTTCACAAACATATTGCAGATTATAGCGGTGCTTATGATTACTGTTGGAAAGGGTTGCATTTGGCAGAATCTTTTAATAATGATATTTGGATTGCTAGAATCAATCAAGAGTTGGGTGGTTTGTATAATATATACGGTAAACGTGACACTGCTTTGCGTCATTTGGATTTAGCAAGAGGTATTATGGTAAGGAATTATAAAAATCAAAAGGTACCCCATACCAACGTAAAGGCAATTTACCATGCTTATTTTAATGTCTATAGAAGTGCTGGTAAAGATGATTTGGCCGAAAAGTATTTAGATAGCAGTTATGCAATTCATAGATCTGTATATCCCAAAGCAAAAAATTACTTTTTGGAGGTCGAGACTGCCAGTATTCTTTTTAGAAAAGAGAAATATAAGGAAGCTTTGGAGATTATTGAGGAATTAAATTCCTTAAAAAATGAATATAACAAGCATTATAGCATTATAGCTTACTTTTTAAAAGGAAGGGCGTTAGAAAGTTTAGGAAGGTATGAAGAAAGTGAAAAAAGTTTTTTAACCTCTTTAGAACTAATTGAAAAGTTCAATAGTCATCATAATTATAAGAGCTTTAATTATATGCGATTGTCAGCGTTGGCGATTAATGATAACGATTTCAAGAAAGCTTATCATTATGCTAATAAAGCTAAGGTTTTGGATAGGGAAGATTATGGAGTTAATTTCGAGAAAAATGCACAATTTTTAAATATTAAAGATGCATATAGAATTGAAAAAGAACAACAGTTGTTAAAGTCTAAAGAGGATGAATTGATGATTTTGCAACAAGAATCAAGTATCAGTAAACTCAAACAGTTGGTCTTAATTGTAAGTTTGATTTTTATTGTATTGAGTGCATTTTTAATCATAAAAGGAATTCGTTTTAAGCACAAGGCAGAGAAACAAGCTTTGAAGGAAAAACAAAAAATTGAGTTAGAGTCAAAAAACAGTATTCTTGAAGTTAAAAATAAAGAACTTACTTTGTCTGCGCTTCAGTTGATTGAAAAAGAGGAGTTTGTTTCTGATATTGCTACCGAGTTAAAATTACCGAATGACAAGGTGGATGTTCAAAAGTTAAAAAATAAAGTAAAAACCCTTCAACGAGATCCAAATAATAATTGGGCCGAGTTTGAAGCTAGGTTTGTAGCTATAAATCAAGACTTCTATAAAAATTTAAAAGCTGAGTTTCCAGATTTAGGACCAACCGATTTAAAAGTGTGTGCCTTATTGAAATTAAATTTTTCAAGTAAAAAAATGGCCACTCTTTTAGGGATATCTGTAGAGAGTTCCCATTCTTCAAGGCATCGGGTCCGAAAGAAATTAGGCTTGGATAGAAATGTCAATTTGGTTGATTTTATAAATAAGTTTTGAGATAAAAACTTATTCATTCTTAAAAGGCACTAGACAATTGATTTGACTAGTGCCTTTTTGTTTTTGTGAGTTGTCTTTGTAAGAGTTTCATTGGTCAGTCCCTTGTTTGTAAGTGTTTTTTATGTCGCTGTTGAGTTTGTGTTTAGTTTTTTAACCTGTCATTTTGTCGATATCAAGTATTCATCAAGTCTAGTTTTTCTAAACTATGGAAAGAAATTATTTGATTTGTATGTCTAATTTAAACCAGAATAATTATGAAATTAAAATTTAGAAAGAAGAGTTTAACCAAGCCTAATATTAGGTTTCTTCTTTTCGGTGTTTTTGTGCTGACATGTTGTTTTAACATGAGTGCCCAAAGCCCAGTTGTAAAGGGGAATGTTACAAGTGAAGGGGAGCCGCTTCCCGGAGTAGGTATCATCGTAAAAGGAACATCAAGAGGAGCTACCTCCGATTTTGATGGTAATTTTGAATTAAAAGCCTCAGATGGTGAAGTTCTTGTATTTAGCTACATGGGATTTATCACTAAAGAGGTAAAAGCTACAACCGCAAAAGCTTTAAATGTAATACTTAAACAAGACGTATCAACTTTAGAAGAAGTCGTAGTAGTTGGTTACGGTACACAAAAGAAAAAGGAAATTACAGGAGCTGTTGTAAAAGTTGAAGCAGCTGCCATTGAAGTTTCGGCCACTGCCGATGTTGCTTCTGCGTTGCAAGGACAAATTGCAGGGGTAAACGTGCAAGCAAGTTCTGGAGATCCAGGTGCGGGTGCGAATATTATTATTCGTGGTTTGTCTTCAGTATATGGAAATAATACTCCGTTATACGTAGTAGATGGAATTCCTTATGAGGGAGATCCTAAATTAAGTGTAGAGGAAATTGAAAGTATTGATGTTTTAAAAGATGATGCATCTGCTGCGATTTATGGTACTAGGGGTGCCGCTGGGGTAATTTTGATTACTACTAAGAAAGGTGAAGAAGGAACGATGAAAATGTCATTTAGTACGTATTACGGGGTTCAGAGTATAACTTCTGGAGTTCCTTTATTAAACAATCAAGATAGATTGTATGTAGATTTTTTAAGTTCTACTGCCTTACAAGGTAAGACGTATGGAAATACTTGGACAAGAATGGAACCAAGTCCACACTCAATGACAAACAATACGAACTTGATTAACACTGTTGAAAATAATTATGCACCTATTAAGAATCATAGTATTCGTGTATCAGGTGGACAAAATGGTTTGGTTTATAGTTTTACAGGGAATTATTTTGATCAGGATGGTGTAATTATTAAGTCTGGATACAAACGTTTGAATTTAAGACAGAATACTCAATTTAAAAAGGGAAAATGGAATGTTTCTACGGTTGCTGGTTTCAGAACGGAAGATACAAAGCATGCACCTTGGGGATTGTTGCTAGATGCTAATAGTTACAACGCATCTCAACCTGAATTAACTGTGGATAGCAATGGTCTGGAGGATGCGGGGTCATCTGGAGGAAGTGAAGCTGAGAATTTAACTTTTTTAGGGAGAAAATTAATTCAAGAAGATGATAGTGAGGTAAATACGTTTGATGCGAATTTAAGAGTAGCTTACAGTTTTACAAAAGATTTGAAATTTACGGCTAGAGTTGGGGTTTTATACGCAAACGGAACTAGAATTACTGTTAATCCTGAGTATGTTGCTTATAATTATGAGGGGGAAGAAATTCCTACTGAAAGATCTAAGATTAGAAATACGGCATCTAGAAGAAAAAACTATTCTTTAGAGAATATTATCAATTACAACAAAAGAATTGGTAAACATCAATTTAAACTATTGGGGGTATATTCTAGAGAGTCATTTTTCTCTGCTCAATTTTTCGGTGAAAAGTTTGATATAGCAGATAATAACATTACTGTATTGAATGGAGCAACTAGTCCAGATGCAAATGCAGGTTCTGGAACTGGACAATGGAATCAGGATAAGACGAATACATTGATTGGTTATTTAGGACGTTTCCAATATAACTATGATGGCAAGTATTTGTTAAGTGCAAGTGTTAGACGCGATGGATCTTCAAGATTTCAAAAAGAACATTGGGGAACTTTTCCATCTATATCGTTAGGGTGGAATGTTGCTGAAGAAAATTTCTGGGCTCCGGTAAAAAGAACTGTTAACAGTTTTAAATTGAGAGCGAGTAGAGGTACTACTGGTAATCAGGGAATTGCTGATTATAGCTATTCACCGGTATTAGTTCTTGAAAATGATTATGTTTTTAACACAGGGTCTAATCAGAATTTAGAAAGTGGACTTATTCAACAAGCCTACGCAAACCCAGATGTAAAATGGGAGACTTCAACCTCTACCAATTTAGGGTTTGATATGAGTTTCTTTAGAAATGCCTTACAAGTGACGGGTGATTTTTATAAAGCGGATAAAAGAGACATGTTGTTTCCTTTTATTGTACCACCAAGTCAAGGAGTTGGATCGGGTACTGATGCCCAAGTGGTTTCTAATGTCGGAGATATGCAGAACAAAGGTACGGAGTTAGCAGTAAATTATACGCATAGAGGTAAAATGACGATCAAAACAGGATTGACTTATACTAGAAATGTGAATAAGATTACCAAAATGAGTGATACTAATAAAGAGGTTGCTTTAGCAAATAGTCAAGTGTCAAATGTTGGACAAGGAGAGGATTTAGTTTCCTTCTTGAAAGAAGGATATGTAGCTGGAGCATTTTTCTTAATTAAAACAGATGGTATCGTACAACCTGAGGATCTAGAAGACTATAAAAAAATTCAACCAACCGCACAAGCTGGAGATTTGAAATATATCGATGCAAATAACGATGGGGTTTTGGATATAAATGACAGACAGTTTGCTGGTAGTGGAACGCCAGATTATGAAATTGGATGGAACTTCAATGCAAACTACAAACATTTTGATTTCACAATGCAATGGTACGGATCATTTGGAGCTGAGATTTTAAATGGTAGTAAGGCTTATACGTATAAAAAACAGAATCATAGAGATCTGATTTATCAATGGAGTCCACAGAACCCTACCTCTAATATTCCCGTGAACAGAGGAGATTCTCATGAGAATTATAGAGGGCAAACTGATTTTTGGTTAGAAGATGGATCTTTTATTCGATTGAGAAATATAACGTTAGGATACACAATTCCTAAAAATGTGTTGAAAGAATCTGGAATTAGCAGATTACGTTTGTATACATCTGCTCAAAACCCAATTACAATTACAAAGTATACAGGTTATGATCCAGAGGTTGGGAATAATGGTTTGAGTACAAGAGGAATTGACAGAGGGACCTATCCTGTGAGTTCAGTTATAAGACTTGGTTTACAACTTGACTTTTAATCAAATAAAGAAAGACATGAAAAAAATAAATATAGATATAAAAATAAAAGATTTCTTTTCTAACATAACGAAAAGAAGTGCTCTTATTGGATGTTCAGTATTGTTAGTTGCCTTGACAGGTTGTAACGATGAGGAGTTTTTAGACCAGGCCAATCCGAATCAAATTTCAACGGATGTATTTTGGCAAACAGCAGAACATTTGGAAGGTGGATTGAATGCAGTTTATAATACTTTTAAGAGTACAAATTTAGTGAGTTTGGTGGAGGAATTGAATAGAAGTGATATTGCTTATGCAGGTTCATGGAGAGCTCGTCCAACAATGGTAAATACTTCATATTTGCAAACTTTTAACAATGCTTCAAATCCTGCTATTCAAAAATGGCAAGAGGGCTATAAAGGTGTGTTTAGAGCAAATCAAGTAATCGAAGCTGCGAATAGAATTATTCCTACATTATCAGGTGAAGACAAAATAAGAGCTGTTTTAGCTTTAGGTCAGGCAAGGTTGTTAAGAGGTTTTTTCTATTATAACTTATATAACTCTTATAACGGAGGTTCAATTCCTTTAATCACAGAGGTTGCAATGTCTCCTGATGATTTCTTTAAGGCTCCTAGCCCTGCGGATCAAGTGAGAGCATTTTATATTGCTGATTTTGAATATGCTGCAGAGGCTTTGAAAGATGCTAATTGGACAGGAGAGGATCTAGGTCGTGTTACAGCAGGTGCTGCCACTGCATTGTTAGGGAATAACTATTTAAATAATTCGGAATATGCAAAAGCGGCTGAAAAGTTCAAAAGTGTTATAGAAGATTTTGGTTATTCATTAATGCCAAATATTGGAAGTAACTTTACTACGATGGATGAGTTTAATTCTGAATCTATTTTAGAGGCGTCCTTTACAGTGGACTATAAGATGTCTGAGTTAGCTTGGTCATGGAAATTATTATCAAGTAATTTAGCATGGGCGTTCTCTCCTAACTGGTTAGCAACTATTCCATCTAACTGGTTAACGGTGCTGTATAGAAATGAGGTCAAGGATTTGTCTGATGATGCCAACCGATTAGAAGATGGTAGTTTCAGAAAATACAGTTTACGTACTTCTGCTTCTGTTGCTTTGGTAGATGATGTTGATTCACCATGGTATGGAGATTTACCAGGAACAACAGGGCCTTTTAATCAAGGGAATACAAGTTACTGGAGAAAACATACCAATTGGGATATCGTTGAAGCTGAAAAGGATATTTACCCTTCAACACCGAGATCTGGTGTAAACGAAAGATATATTCGCTTAGCTGGAGTAATGTTGAATTATGCTGAGTGCCTGGTAGAATTAGGTGACTTAGAAGAATCAATGAAGTATGTTAATAAGGTGAGAAGAAGATCAGCGGTACAATTGATTGGGCCAAATGGTTCAGGTGAATTTCCAGCCAATGATCATGATAATATTACATACACTCAAGATATGCTGAGAGAACATATCAGACATGTTGAAAAACCTTTAGAATTGGGAGGTGAAGGATTAGGAGAACGTAATATTGATTTGATAAGATGGGGAATTAAAAAAGAGCGTTTCCAAGAATTATCGAGTAGAAGATATGATGCTTTACATTATTATGATGCTGTAAATGATGCAGGTAATTCCATAACACGTTGGGCTTCTTTATTGGTTGAAGTTCCTGTTGATGATCCAGAGGTAGATCCTAATTTCACTGAGTTTCAGGAAGGAGCTGCTAATTATACAGAGGAGGCGCATGCATATTGGCCTATACCTAATACAGAATTGGTTACAAATCCTTTTATAGGAGATGAGACTGAATAATAAATAATAAATTTTGTTAAAAATGAAAAAAATATATCTAATATTATCTTTAGCAATGGCTACATTATTTGTAGCATGTAAAGATGAATCTTATGAGCAACCCAATACATTTTCGGATGTAGGGTTTTATACTGGTGGAGCGCGACAAAATGTATTGAGATCAACTGTTGGGAATTATATGTCTTTTATGGATTTATCCCAAGGAACAGTGGATCATACATGGACAATTCAAGAAGGTAACTTTTTTTTAGAAGGACCTATTGAAAGAAGAGATACCGTTTTTGAGCAGTTTATTATTAATAGAGGAGATACTGTTTCAAAGGAAGATGTTGTACATGTGTTGTTTTCTAACGGAGGATTTAATGAAGTTACTCTACATAATACTTTTCATGATTCTGTAGCGTTTAGAGGGAACAATGGAGTAGAAGATTATATTCTTCCGTCGGTAAAAGTTGGTGATCTTTGGGTTATTGATACTACTTTTGTAGTAGATGTTTATGAAGATATTGTACCTGAAATAGAAATTAGACAAGATGGGGCGTTAGTGTCTCATGAAAGCCCTTCAGATGTTATTACAGTGGAAGTTGGGGGGACTCTTGAGTTTACCGATTTAACGACTATTGGAAGGCCTACAAGTAGAGTTTGGACAGTTGCAGGAGAGCAAAGTTCAGAACAAGTATTTGAGACTGTCTTTAAAAAACTGGGAGTTCAAAATGCTCAAATTAATTTAACTAGAAGTGGTGAGTTTATCCCTGGAGGTAGTGCAAGGTATGTTGTGCCTGCGACTATAAATGTAGTTCCATCTTCAAAGCCATTCCAATTAACGGGAACAATTGCTGAACAAGAAGATGAGTCAATTCATATACCTTTTAATGGAGAATTTGCAGCATTTTCTGGAAAAGAAGCCTTTTTTCAAGCAAAAGTAAATGGAGATGACTTTGTTGTTGAATCTGTAGTGATTAATCCAGATGATGCTACAGAATTAATTCTGAAATTGGTAGAGCCAATTTATAGTACAGATGCTATATTGGTAAGCTTGTTAGATGGAAGCGGAATAACTTCAACTGATACTCGAGTTCCTGTTTCTTTTACAGAGGAACCAGTTACGATGTTTGAAAGAAACTTAATTACTGAAAATAGAAATAGTTTCGAAGAAGCTGGTGCAAAATGGCCGCTATTTACAGCTGCATGGGCAGCTAGTTTTGGTGGAAATCATGTTGGAGGTACAGCTGATTTTACAACTGATATGGCTACTGATGGAATTTATAGTATGAAATTATCAATGGTAGCAGGACAGAGATGTGCTGTAAGATCTGATTTTGAAACACCTGTTGAACCAGAAGCTGGAAAAACATATGTGTTTTCATATGATGTGTACATAGAATCTTCAAATGTTGCACCGTTAGATGTTAGCATGTGGTTCTTGGCCGAATGGAAAGAATTTGCTATTGGTATAGATGTTACAGATCCGGCGAATCAAGGTAAATGGATTACTAGGTCGTTTGAGGCTACTGGAGCAGAAATAGGAATTATATCAGCGATGTATTTCAGAATTAGATCTGTGAATCCTGATCCAAGTAATGCTGCAACTGGTACATCAGATTTCTCTGGTTATTTTGATAATTTTAGATTGATTGAAAAAGAAGAAAGACCTTAATAGGTTCAATCTTTTTAAAATTAAAGCCTTCAAGAAATTGAAGGCTTTTTTTGTTTTATTATAGTAGTGAGAGTTTTTGGACAACATAAAAATTAGCAGCATCTTTGTTTTGTAATTTGCAAGTAATCTTTTTTTTGATTTGAAGATTTAAATGAAGTATTTTAAAACTGTTTTTTTATTTTTAATAGGACTCTTATTAGTTCTTTTAACTAGTGTTTGGTTTCTTTTTCAATACAAAAAAGATTTACTCAAAGAGGAAATGTTGGCTATTGTAAACGATAATTTTGATGGAGAGATTAGTATCCAAGAGTTGTCGCTAGATTTGAGAACTTATTTTCCTAAGGTTGCTGTTTCTGCTGAAAATATTGCTTTTCAAAAAAACAAAAATAAAAAATCACAAATACCTGTGTTTTATGTAAAAAAAGCACATTTAGATATTGACATAAAAAAACTTTGGAATGATGGAGTGCTTCTTGTTGAACAAATAAAAATCGATCAAAGTGAATTAAACTTAATAGAAAAAGATTCAAAATGGAATATTGCTACTGGATTTCAAGTGGCTGAAAAAAAAGAGTCACCTATTTCTGAATCGTCGGATAATGCTGCTATTGAATTATTCTTAAAAAACATTGAAGCTAAGAGTTTTAAGTTAAATATCTTTATAGAGGGAGATTCTGTGGCCCAGAGATTTCGGTTTACAGATGTTCAAGGTGATCTGAAAATTAAGAACAATATTCTATCCGGTAAAGTAACATCGAATGAATCGTTACAGTTGCCTATTCTAAAAAAATATGATTTAGAAGAGTTTGAGTCCTCAACTATGAGAACTAATTTTTCCTTAGACCTTCTAAAGAAAGAACTTACTATTTCTTCAGGACAATTAGTTTTTGAAAAAGATACTTATGAGATTGATGGGAGTTATAATTATTATGGACCGCATAAGTTTAGTGTGAATTTTCTTGAGTTTTTAAATCAAGAAAATAAAGATGTGAGTTATGCAAAGGGGAGGTTGAGAGCTTCGTTAGAGCCCACAAAAAAACAGATTGCCATTAACTTTATAGCAAATGGGGTTGATATTGAAAAAACCTTAGAAGAATATCGTATTTACGATATGGCTAAAGGTATTGTGAATATGGAGCTTGATATTGACTTTAAAGGCGAGAGTTTTGGTGCGTTTATAGAAAAATCAACTGCTACCATGAATATTTATGGTAACAATTTGACACTTTATGGTATGCAATTAGATGAGCTTCTTCAAGATTACAAGAGAAGCCAGAATTTTAATTTGGTTGATATTGGTGCGTATGCTTTTGCGGGACCTTTTGGTGCGGTTGCGGTCAAAGGATCTAATTTCACGAAATTATTGTCAACAAAATATACGTCTAAAGATTCGACAAAAATTGAGGAAATAGTGTTGGATTTAAAATTAGAGAAAGGATTAGTGCACGCCAAGGACGTTGCCTTTTCTACTGAGTCGAATAGGTTGGCTTTGTTTGGTGGTTTTGATATTGTAAAAGATTCAATTTTGGGTTGTGAAATTGTTGTTTTGAGTGATGCTGCATGCCCCTTGCTAAGTCAAGAGTTTCACGGGTATTACAATAATATTGATATGCAAGAAGTAAAAGTAGTAAAGACGTTAATGGGATCCATTGTAAATTTATTTAATAAAATAATTTTTAAAAAATGCACCCCAGTTTATTTTGGAAAGGTGAAACATCCAGTTCCTGAAAATACCAATGCAATGCAAAAGGTGTTTAAATAGTTTTTTGCTAGGAAGCCTTCATTTTATAAGAGTTTGAAGAAAATAGCCATTTCGAGTTATAAACTGTTAGTTCTTTAATTCATAAGGATAAATAATCTTCCAATCATTTTTCATATCTATAACAGTCCATCCATCTTTATGTGCTTGATCTAGTCCTTTGTCTAGCCTTCCTATATGTGAGTCTCGGTCATAAGCCCACTCTCTTTCCGAATCGGTGTGATGTACATAAAGCATAAAACTTTTTAGTTTGTTAGAGGCAGTCCATTGCATCATTTGCAGATCTCCATCGGAATTACCAGATGCAAAAACGGGTTTTTTTCCAATTATTTTTTGAATATTCAATGGTTTTCCCTCTTTGTCGTCAATAAAATCTATTTCCGGTAAGCGTTTGATTGTTGCAGTACCATTTTTGTATTCAAATGCTGTTTTTATTCTTGTACCAAGTATTTGTTCAGCAGGAATACCGTAAATATCGGTCACAAAGGCACGCATGAAATCAACCCCTCCACCTGAGACTATATATGTTTTAAAATCATACTCTCTTAGGTATTCCATTAGTTCTAGCATTGGTTGATACACTAGTTTGTCATAGCTCACGTTTTTGGTTGGATGTTTGGCTGTAGCAATCCAATTTTTTACGATGTTGTCAAATTCATCAGTTGTAGATCCAGCATGGGTAGCCATTACCAACTCAATTAAGTTTTTCATGTCAATATGTTTCAAGGTCTCCAGATCATCCTCAAGTATTGCTTTATATGGTTGTTGAGCCTTCCATTCAGAGTGTTCAGCGGCTAGTTCTTTAATTCTATCAATCGCAAAATATAATTGAAAATACATTGGCTGTTCTGACCATAAGTTGCCATCATTATCAAATGTAGCGATACGTTTATCAATTGGGATGAAATTTTCACTTTGAGGGTTTGTTACATCCTCTACATAGGCTATAATGTTACTCTTAGATGTTACATCGTTCCATGATTTTAATGGAGTTGTTTTGGTTTTGGGGTTGCAGCTTGTTGCAAAGATGAATAGAATAGAAAATAAATTGAATGTCTTAAACAGGCTCATAGATTTTTTTTTATAAATGGATGTAGATGCTTTTTCAAAAAGAATTACAAGGTAAATATATATGTTCTAATCTTAAAACCCTGTGCTAATTATTTGGCATGTGTATTTCGTATTTGTTTTAAAACGAGGCTTTAATTTATTTTGTTTAACAAAAAAGTAAAACAAATAAACATAATTAGAAAAATAACTATATATTTGTCTAACTAAAACTTTAAAACATTAAACAAAATGAAAAACTTTTTAAGTAAAATTACCCCGATTGCTCTAATTATTATCCTTACACTAACAGCGTGTAATGATAACGACGATACAAATGAAATGATGGATATGGAGGATCAGCCTCAAACTATTGCTCAAATAGCAACAGCAGACGAAAACTTTTCTATTCTAGTAGACGCTTTAACCAGAACGGATCTAGTTGGAGTAGTAAGTGATGCAAGTGCAAATTTAACTGTGTTTGCTCCTACAAATGCTGCTTTTGCAGATTTATTGGCTGAGTTAAATATGTCAAGCTTAGATGAGGTAGAGACTGCTCTAACTACAGAAGGATTGAAAAACGTTTTATTGTATCATGTGTTAGGAGCAGAAGTTAAAAGTAGTAGCGTTTCTACTGGATATGTTGCTACTGCAACAGAGGATAAGTTAAGCTTTTATGTGAATACTTCAGATGGTGTGA
>NZ_JAQWGB010000197.1 GCF_029238425.1 Flavicella sp. | reverse complement strand
GAGGTGTATTTTGGAACTCAGAATGGTATAGTTTCTTATAATGCTGGTGTAATAGGATATGGGGATGAATTGACGGATGTGTATGCTTATCCAAATCCTGTTTTGAAAAATCACAGCAAAGTAACAATCGTTGGAAAAGGTTCTAACTTGCCTGAAGGAACCAATATAAAAATATTGGATGTTGCTGGGAGTTTAGTTTATGAATCAAATGCCTTAGCAGAGCAGTCAGAATACGGTGGTAAGTTTGTATGGGATAAAAGAAATCTTGCTGGAGCTAAAGTGGCTTCAGGAGTATATATTGTATTGCTATATAACGCTGATGGACAACAAACATCTTCTACAAAAATTGCGATTGTAAATTAATGCAAGTACAAACAAAAGCAATCGTTTTAGCTTCGCTGAAATATGGAGATTCTGGTTTGATAGTCCACTGTTTTACTTTGGAGTCGGGTATGAAGAGTTATATGCTTCGAGGTTTGTTGAAGTCAAAAAAAGGGAAATTAAGACCTGCGTATTTTCAACCCTTAACTCAATTGGAGTTGGTGGCAAGTCATTCCAATAAAGGCGCTTTAAACTCCATTAAAGATGCCTCTGTTTACCAGGGTTACACAAGTCTATATTCTGATTTTGTAAAACAATCTATTGTTTTTTTTATATCCGAAATGTTGTTCAACGTCGTAAAAGAAGAAGAGCAGAATACAGATCTTTATACCTTTATTGAAACTTCCGTCAATTGGTTAGATCTTCATGATAAAGTAGCCAATTTTCATCTTGTTTTTTTAATGAATCTAACCCGTTATTTAGGGTTTTATCCTGATGATGCTTTTGCAGATGATACCTGCTTTAATTTAACGGATGGTGTTTTTACAAACGAATCATTTCTCGGGCCAGCTTTGGTTGGGGAGGATTTACTGTTGTTTAAACAAGTTTTAGGCACAAAATTTGATAAGGCACATATGTTATCCTTAAATGTACATTCAAGACAAGCTATATTGGATGTTTTGTTGAAATATTACGAGTTGCATGTAGTTAATTTTAGGAGACCTAAATCTATAGAAGTTTTGAAAAACTTATTTGTGTAATGGATAGAATTATAATCCTTTTTCTATTATTTCTGGTTGGTTCTCAGGTAGGTGCTCAAAGCCTTACTGTTTTGGGAAGTGATTCTTCATTGCCAATAAAGGGGGTTTCAGTCTCCAATAAGGATAAGTCCATTGTCTTGTATTCCGATAAGAATGGGCAAGTTGATATTACCATTTTCGAAGAAGGTGTGGATTTGTTTTTCTATCATCATTTGTATCTTAAAGAAAAGCTCTCAAAATCGAGTTTGAAAAAATCAGATGAGGTCTTTTTAGATCGATTGACGGAAGCTTTGAAAGAGGTGGTTGTTTCGGTAACAAGAAGTAAACAAAAGAAAAATAGAATTGCAGAGCAAATAGAAGTGGTAAGCTCTAGGGATATAAAAAATATTGCACCTCAGTCGTCAGCAGATTTATTAGCCAAAGTTCCAAGTATTAAAGTGCAGAAATCGCAATTTGGAGGGGGGAGCCCGGTACTTAGAGGAATGGAGGCAAATAGAGTTTTGTTAGTTGTTGACGGGGTTAGAATGAATAATGCGATCTATCGTAAAGGGCATTTACAAAATGGAATTACAGTTTCTCCTTCAATTCTAGATAGGGTTGAGGTTTTGTTTGGACCATCGGCTGTGATGTATGGGTCTGATGCTTTAGGGGGAGTGATTCATTATTATACAAAATCTTTAAAAACGTCTGAATTTAACGAAGTAGAATCTTCTATTTTTTCAAGATATAGCTCCGTTAATAATGAAATAACGACAAGTTTGGGAACTGAGTTGAGTTTTCAAAAATGGGCCTCATATACTAGTGTTTCCTAT
Organism: Flavicella sp.; assembly: GCF_029238425.1. Taxonomy (GTDB): domain Bacteria; phylum Bacteroidota; class Bacteroidia; order Flavobacteriales; family Flavobacteriaceae; genus Flavicella. Next base: position 4,811 of record NZ_JAQWGB010000197.1, on the reverse strand, counting down.
AGTAATTTTGGAGATTTAAAAATGGGGACAAACAGGAAACATGGCTATGAAGATTGGGGTAAGGTATTTGAGTATTCTAATAACTCAAAAACTTTTGCTAATCCAACTAGTGTAATCAATGAAGATCCAACTTTGCAAAAGAATACTGGTTTTTCACAGTTAGATATTTTGCAGAAAGTGTTTATTCCTATCTCAAACGAATTAGAGCTACTTTTCAATGTGCAGTATTCTGAATCGTCTGATATTCCCAGGTTTGATAGATTGACAGAATATACGAGTTCTGGAGATTTGAAATTTGCCGAATGGTCTTATGGTCCGCAAAAAAGATTTATGATATCTAGCCAGGTTTTGTTGTCAGAGGTGAATAATTGGATTGATAATGGAACTATTACAGTCGCATATCAAGATATTACTGAGTCTAGAATTCAAAGAAAATTTAGTGAGATTGATAAAAGATCTTATAGAAATGAAAATGTAGATGTTTTTAGCGTCAATGGAGACTTTTCTGTTGGATTGACAAAGAGAAAAGATAGAATTTTCTCCTATGGATTTGAGCTTGTGTACAATAAAGTTCATAGTAAATCACAAGGAGATAATTTGATCATTGATCCTAATACGAGTCTTATAACTGGTGTATCTGACAATTACAAGGTACAATCAAGATATCCTGATGGGGGATCAGATTATTTTACGCAAGCGGTTTATGCAGAATATCGTCAAGATTTAAATAGTAAGAATACCCTGAATACGGGCCTGAGATTTACAGGAACTCAGTTAAATGCAAAATGGATAGATGACACATTTATCACGTTGCCAGATTCTGATATATCTTTAAAAAATGCCGCATTGACTGCAACTTTAGGTCATGTTTATAAACCAACAAGAAACACCAAATTTAGTGCGGTTTTATCTTCTGGATTCAGATCTCCAAATGTCGATGATGTTGGAAAAATTAGAGAAAAAGGAGGAAATGTAACAGTTCCAAATATTGTTTTGAAACCTGAGTTTGCCTACAATTCTGAAATAGGTGTTTTACAATATTTTAATAATAGACTTTTTAGTGTAGGGGCAAATGCATATTATACTTTGTTAAATAATTATATCATTAGAGCTCCATTTGATATCAATACCCAGCAAGAAGGGGATTCTGAAATAGAATATGATGGAGAGATGGCAAAGGTTTTTGCGAATGTTAACAGAGGACAAGCTTATATCTATGGAGGGTCTGTTAATTTTAGAGGTGAAATTGATGAGCATTGGTTGTTTAGAGGGGGAGTGAATTACACCAAAGGGAAAACCTACGATACCAGAGAAAATATGTCTTCAATACCTCCTATATTTGGTAATTTAGGTGTTACTTATAAAATAAAAAAGTTCGATTTTGATATTGAATATGAATTCAATGCTGCTAAAAAGCCAAGTGAGTACAATATAAATGAAGGCATAGATAATATTGAACAAACTCCTGTGGTTGATGAGAACGCAGATTCTGAAATAGAAAAGTATGCCGGAACACCAAGTTGGGAATTGTTTCATTTTTCTGTCTTTTACGAAGTGTCGAGAGATTTAGAATTACAATTTAGAATTACAAATATCTTTGATCGTCACTATAAAGAGTTTGCTTCTGGAATAAGTGCACCTGGTAGAAATTTTTCAGCCTCGGTACGTTATTTATTTTAGAAATTTGAACCAGTCTCCATAAGAATTAGATTTTCAATTCCTTTCTTATCATTCCAACAATTATTTCTATTTTTGTCGGAATGAAATTTACCTACGGAAAACAAGACAAACTGAAAAGCAAAAAGGCAATTGAGCAATTGTTTATTGAGGGAGTTTCTGTTTCTTCGTATCCACTTCGTATGGTGTTTTTGAAAAAGGAGCACCAAGGAGAATTTCCAATTCAATTAGGGATTTCTATTCCAAAAAAAAGAATTCCGAAAGCAGTTGGAAGAAATCGCGTTAAGAGGGTTCTTAGAGAGGTGTATAGGTTTCATAAATTTGAGTTTTCTGAAGGGATGGACGATAAATACATTGCGATGCTGTTGTATTTGGACGGAAAAGAGTGGACTCAAGAAAAATTGGCAGTTAAAATGAAAAAGTTGGCTGAAAAATTTCATGAAAAAATTGCAGAAAGTTAATTTCTTAAGAAAAAGAGAAAAATAAAAAAAGATGCTCAAAAGAGGAGGTGATATTATTTTTTCAATCATTGTTATTCTAACCATACTTTTATGGATGGTTCCCATCGTGACACTCATTATTTTTATGACGACTGGGGAGAAGCCTTTTTATCGTCAAGAAAGGGTGGGGAAAAACGGAAAACTTTTTCAGATTTATAAATTTAGAAGTATGAAAGGGGTGCCTCCAGTAAATGATCCGCTTTTGTCTGATGAGGAAAGTTTTAGAATTACTCATTTTGGAAGGTTTCTTAGGAAATTTAGAATAGATGAATTCCCTCAGTTTTTTAATGTACTTATGGGAGAGATGAGCATCGTTGGACCAAGACCAGAAAGACAGTTTTTTTTAGATACCATAATTTCGCATATCCCAAGATATAAAGAGTTACAAAAATTGAGACCTGGAATTACTTCTTTAGGTCAAATTAGATACGGTTATGCCGATAGTATTGATCAAATGAAATTAAGAGCTAGATATGATTTAGTTTATTTAGATAACGTATCTTTGCTCACTGATATTAAAATTATCCTTTACACGGTAATTGTCGTTGTTAAAGGAAAAGGAAAATAAATAATTACATCATGAATATTCTTATTTTAGGCTCTGGAGGAAGAGAGCACGCTTTTGCATTGAAACTTTCACAAAGTGAAAAATTATCAAATCTTTTTGTTGCTCCTGGAAATGCAGGAACGGCAAACTGTGCAACAAATCTTGATATAGATCCTGTTGATTTTGCTGCGGTTAAAGCTGCTGTATTAGAGAATAAAGTTGATATGGTAATTGTTGGACCTGAAGCTCCTTTGGTGGCTGGTGTTCATGATTTTTTCTTGCAAGATGATGACTTGAAATCGATCCCTGTAGTAGGTCCGAAAAAAGATGGTGCTGAATTGGAAGGGAGTAAAGAGTTTTCTAAAAAATTCATGAAGCGTCACGCTGTACCTACAGCCGCATATGAAGCTTTTACTAAAGAAACATTGGAACAAGGAAAAGCGTTTTTAGAAACGTTGAAAGCTCCTTATGTGTTGAAAGCGGATGGTTTGGCAGCAGGTAAAGGTGTTTTGATTTTAGAAACTCTAGAAGAGGCTAAAGAGGAGTTGGCAGATATGCTAACGAATAATAAATTTGGAGAAGCGTCTTCTAAAGTTGTTATCGAAGAATTTTTAGACGGAATTGAATTGTCTGTTTTTGTATTGACAGATGGTAAGAGTTATAAAGTATTGCCTTCAGCAAAAGACTATAAAAGAATTGGAGAAGGAGATACAGGATTGAATACAGGAGGAATGGGAGCCATATCTCCAGTGCCTTTTGCAGATGAAGATTTCCTTTCTAAGGTAGAAGAGAGAGTTGTAATTCCAACGGTAGAAGGATTGCAAAAAGATGGTATTGATTATAGAGGTTTCATTTTTATTGGATTGATGAATATTGATGGAAATCCTTTTGTGATAGAATACAATGTGAGAATGGGAGATCCTGAAACGGAAGTTGTAATTCCTAGAATTGAATCAGATTTGTTAGATCTTTTTGAAGGAGTTGCTTCTCAAACCTTAGATCAAAAATCATTTGAATTGACTTCTAAAACAGCAACAACAGTGATGACTGTGGCTGGTGGATATCCTGAGGCTTATGAAAAAGGGAAAGTAATTACAGGTTTGGATGCTGTAGAGGGTACTACTGTTTTTCATGCAGGAACAAAAATCAATGGAGACAAAGTTGAAACGAATGGAGGACGTGTCATGGCGTTTACTTCTTTGGGTGATACTATGGAGGAAGCCTTAGAAAAATCTTATAAAAATATTGCTAAAGTGAGTTTTGAAGATATGAATTACCGTAAGGATATCGGGTTCGATTTAAAAAACTTATAAATTTCATTTTATAGATGTTAAGTGCTATCTTAACCTATAGAAATGGCAACAAATCAAATGCATACTGGTTTTTTCGACTCTGAAAAAACGACGGAAAATAAAGTTCTAATAGCCCCATTAAATTGGGGCTTAGGACATGCTTCTCGTTGCATTCCAGTGATTCAATTTTTACTTCGGAATAATTTTACTCCGGTAATAGCTAGTGATGGTGCTTCATTAGAACTTCTCAAAAAAGAATTTCCTGAATTGCAGACGATTCAGCTACCGGCTTACAATATCCAATATGCTAAATTTGCGTTTTGGACAAAGTGGCGTTTGCTATTTTCTTTGCCTTCTGTTTACAAAGCTGTTCAAAGGGAGCAAGACATTGTAAAAAAGGAAATTGATACGAATTCTTATGTAGGAATCATCTCTGACAATAGGTTTGGAGTATACTCTAATAAAATTCCATCTGTTTATATCACCCATCAGTTACAGGTGTTTTCAGGGTTTACCACTTTTTTTACGTCTAAAATACATCAAAAAATAATTTCAAAGTTTGATGCCTGTTGGGTTCCAGATGGGGATACATCCCATTCGTTATCCGGAGAACTATCAAATGCTAAAGGGGTAAATATTCCAATTGAATATCTTGGAAACTTAAGTAGATTGATATTTCAAAAGCAGGTTAAGCAATATGATGTAGTTTTATTGCTGTCAGGTCCAGAACCACAGAGAACTCTTTTAGAAACTATATTTTTAAAACAATTTGAAAATTTTGAAGGAAAGGTGTTG
>NZ_JAQWGB010000187.1 GCF_029238425.1 Flavicella sp. | reverse complement strand
TTTTTAAGGATTTCTGACGATTGAGTCTTGTGGAAAAAACAAATCTCTCAACTTTTGTTATACAAAAAGTGAGAGATTTTGTTAGTTAAAAATAGTGAGTGATGGGATTACCTCTGTAATCTTCCTGTAGTATTTCCAGCTAAAATGCTATTTACTTCCTCTACAGTTGCAAAATTCACATCTCCTTCATAGGTGTGTTTCAATGCGCTCGCCGCACTTGCAAATTCCATTGCTTTATAATCGTCATAATTTTGAAGCGCATAAATCAATCCGGCAGCGTAGGCGTCACCCGTTCCAATTCTATCCACAATATGTGTGATGTCTAAATCTTCTGTTTCTCTAAATTCAACACCATTCCACATTCTAGATCTAATTTTATGCCATGAAGAATTTAAGGAAGTTCTAATTTTATCAAATACCTTTTTGATATTCGGGAAAGTTTCCATCAAGGCTTTACTTGCAGCAATAAAGTCTTCTTCAGAATAGCTATAACTGGTTCCTAAAACCTCATTGATTTCATTAACTCCTCCAATAAAAATCGTCGCATATTGTAATAAGTCCTTTAAAACAACTTTTGGGTCGGCCCCATATTTCCATAAGCCACTTCTATAAGTAGGATCAGCAGAAATTTCTAAACCTTTTTCGTGTGCCATCATAAGTCCTTCTTTTAGAGTTTTATAAGCACCTTCTGATAAAGCCGGTGTGATACCCGTCCAGTGAAACCAATTTCCTTTGCTTAGTGAATCTTCCCAGTTCACCATTTCTGGTTGAATTTCTGAAAATGAAGAATGTGATCGATTGTAGGAAATGGAACTAGGTCTCATCACGGCTCCTACTTCTAAAAAATAGACCCCAAGTGGTCTTTTTGATCTAACAATACATCGTGTACTTACGCCGAATTTTCTTAAATAAGATATTGCAGTATCTCCAATAAAATCATCAGAAATACAGCTAATATGTTTTACTTTTCCTCCAAAATTAGCAATAGAAATACCGACATTAATTTCAGTCCCTCCAAAGTAAAATTCTACAACATTGTTTTGAATGAATTTTTTGTTTCCTCTTGGAGAAAGGCGCATTAATACCTCTCCAAATGTAATTACTTTACCCATAGTTTGTGCATTTAAGGTTTCAATTTACGGATTTGTTTAGGGATTTAATCTATCGAACCTCATTTATTTGATTTAAGCAGTATTAGAAATCCTAATCTTAAATTTTACAATTTCTAGAGCTTTTTTTTGTGATAAAGTTAATGTGGATACTACAGTTATTATTTTTTAGAATCTTATATTTACGTTCCATTCTTTAAAAAAAAGCTCTAAATGAAAAATTTATTTTCCAAATCATTTCTCAGAACAAGTACATTTTTATTCGCAATTATATCGCTATTGATTGTAGGTTGTACTGCTACATCCAAGACAAAAACGGGAACCGATAAAAATGAAACCATTTCTAGTATTCCTATAGATTCTAATGTTGTAAAAGGTGTTTTGTCAAATGGGATGACCTATTATATTCAAAAGAATGCAAAGCCTGCCCAAAAGGTGGAATTGCGTTTGGTGGTAAATGCAGGATCTATTTTGGAAGATGAAAAACAATTGGGATTGGCTCACTTTATGGAGCATATGAATTTCAATGGTTCAACGCATTTTAATAAAAATGAATTGGTTGATTATTTACAAAGCATTGGAGTAAAATTTGGGGCTCATTTGAATGCGTATACAAGTTTTGATGAAACGGTTTATATACTTCCAATTCCATCTGATGATGAAGAGAAATTGGAAAAAGGTTTTTTAATTTTAGAAGATTGGGCTTTTAATGCTTCGCTAACTGAAGAAGAAATAGATAAAGAGCGTGGTGTTGTGTTAGAAGAATACCGATTAGGCTTAGGAGCTGAAAAGAGAATGTTGAGTAGGTACTTACCTAAGTTGATGTATAACTCTAGATATGCAGATAGACTTCCGATTGGAACAAAAGAGGTGTTAGAAAATTTTACCTACGAAGATTTAAGAAGGTTTTATAAGGATTGGTATCGACCTGATTTAATGGCTGTAGTGGCTGTTGGAGATGTAGATGTGGCTATTTTAGAAGAAAAAATTAAGTCGCATTTTGGAAAATATAAAGCGCCAAAAGAAGTAAAAAAGAGAGAGGTGTATAATACTCCAAATCATAAAGAAACTTTTGTTTCGGTAGAGAAAGATGCGGAAGCTTCCAGGTCTGTTGTACAGGTTTATTATAAAGATCCTGTTTTGGCGAAGGCGGTAACCACTGAAGAGGATTACAAAATACAATTGATCAATAGCTTGTTTTCTAATATGATCAACAATCGTTTGGATGAGTTGAGAAACAAAGAGAATCCACCTTATGTGTTTGGTGGTTCTAGATATGGAGGTACTTGGGCAAGAAATAATAAAGTGTATCAAACGTACGCTTTGACAGGTGAAGATGGTCAGTTAGATGCCTTAAAAGCATTAGCGGTTGAGAATGAAAGAGCCTTGCGTTTTGGTTTTCAGCAAGGGGAATTGGATCGTGCAAAAATTAGCATTACCAATAGGTATGAGCGCGCCTATAAAGAAAGAAATAAAAACGAATCAAAGAGGTATGCGAGTGAATATATCAGAAATTATTTGAATGGAGAAATCATACCAGGTATCGCATGGGAGTTTGACATGGTGAAAAAATATGTGCCTACAATTACCTTAGCAGATTGCAATGCATTATTACCGAAGTATATCCATGAAGACAATAGAGTTGTGGTGTTTACAGGACCCGATAAAGAAGGGGTGCCAGAAGTTACGGAAGCTGCGGTTTTAGGTGTTTTGAGCAATGTAAAAGAAATGGAACTTACTCCTTACGAGGATGCTTTGGTAGATGTAGATTTGATGAGAGGAATTCAGTTGAAAAAGGGAATGGTGTTATCAGAAACCACGGATACTATCAATGAAGTAACAAGAATGGAATTGAGTAATGGTGCCAAAATTGTGTATAAAAAAACAGATTTTAAAGACAATCAAATTGTGTTTACTGCTTTTAGTTATGGAGGAACTTCTTTGTATTCAGATGAAGAATACTTAAAAACAGATATTGCCAATTCAGCCTTAACAGAAGCCGGGGTAAATGGTTTTACTAAAACGGAACTTAAAAAAATATTGACAGGAAAAGGTGCTAGTGTAACTCCAACAATTCATACTTTAAGTGAAGGAATGCATGGTAGTGCTACTCCAAAAGATTTTGAATATTTATTTCAGTTATTGCATTTGTATTTTACCAAATTGAATAATGATCCAAAAGCATACAATTCTCATGCTTCAAAAATGAAAGCTTATTTGAAAAATGCCTTGTCTGAGCCAAGAACTTATTTTGGTGTTGAAGTGGATGCATTTTTAAATAGTAAAAACCCTCGTTATGTTGGGTTTCCAACAGAAGAAAATTGGGCAAATACAGATTATAATTTGGCTGTTGAGAAATATAAAGAGCGTTTTGCAGATGCAAGTGATTTCAATTTTTATTTTGTAGGTAACTTAGATCCTGCGGTATTAAAAAAATACGCTGAGTTGTATATAGGAAGTCTGCCAAGTACAAAAACCAATGAGATTTTTAAAGACGACGGGTATAGACCTTTGTATGGTGAGTTAGAAAAGCATGTTAAAAAAGGAACAGAGCCTAAAAGTTTGGTTAAAATCCAATTTAGAGGAGAAACTACTTATGATGCTGAAGAGGATTATTATTTACAGAGTTTAGGAGAGGTATTGTCTATCAAACTTATTGAAAAATTAAGAGAAGAAGAAGGCGGTGTGTATGGAGTAGGAGCAAGAGGAGGGATGTCTAGAAACCCTTATGGATCTTATTATTTAACGATTAGTTTTCCTTGTGGGCCAGAGAAATTAGAGATGCTCCAAAAAAGTGCCTTGGCAGAACTTCAAAAAATAATTGAGAAGGGACCGGAAGAAAAAGATTTAGCTAAAATTAAAGAAACACAACTGTTGGAACACAAAGAACAAATGAAAAAAAATAGGTTCTGGTTGAATAGAATTAAGAATGCAGATTTTAATAAAAAAGAGTTGAAAGACCCGAATTTAAAAGTGGAAAAAATCAATAATTTGACTGCAAAAAATATTCAAGATGTGGCAAAAAAACACGGTGTAAAAAACAAATTTGTAGCGACATTAAATCCAGAAACAACGGTTAAAAAATAATTTATGGAATACAAGATTAGACTTGGGCTTAAGGAAGATATGTCTTCTGTTTGGTCTCTTATAAAGGAATTGGCTGTTTTTGAAAAAGAACCGGATGCCGTTGAGGTAACGGTTGAAGATTTAGAAAAAGATGGCTTTACAGGGATTCCAAAATTTCATGTTTTTGTAGCCGAATTGAATGAAGAAATAGTGGGCATTGCTTTATTTTATTACCGATATTCTACCTGGAAGGGACCAACCATTCATTTAGAAGATTTGATCGTAAGAGAAGAGAAACGAGGACTCGGAATTGGAAAAGCATTGTATAATGAAGTGATGCGTTACGCTTTCTCAAAAAAGGTGCGCAGAGTGGAATGGGATGTTCTGGATTGGAACACTAACGCAATAGATTTTTATGAAAAATCAGGTGCAACAATGCATAAAGAATGGAATGCTGTAAAAATGTATGAAAAAGAATTGGCTGCTTATATAGAAATTATAGGTAACTAATTCTTAGAGTTCACTATCAATAGGTTCCCAGAGTTCAATTTTATTTCCATCTAAATCTAGAATCCAGGCAAATTTTCCATAGGAGAAAACTTCTGGTTTGTCAATCAATTCAATACCTGCATCTGTAAGGTCGATTAGTAATTGATCTAGATTTTTAACACGAAAATTAATCATGAAATCCTTGGTAGAAGGTTTGAAATAGTTGCTTTCTTTAGGGAAAGGCGACCATTGTGTGCTTGCTGTTTTAAAGTTTTGGTCTTTCCACCAAAATGTACTTCCGTAGTTGTCAATATCTAACCCAAGATGTGTTTGGTACCATTCTCTTGTAGCTTTTGGATTTTCTGTTTTGTAAAAAACACCTCCAATACCTGTAACTTTTTCTAGAACAGTTGGCGCTGTTTTTGCTGTTGCGTGGATGTTAAAAAAATGAGCAGCCACTTTATCGACACAGGTCTGTGCCAATTTTATTTTAGATTCAACTGTCCAGCCTGCCACATGAGGAGAAAGCAATACATTTTCCGATTGGATCAAGTATTCAAAAGCAGGAGGCAATGTTTTGTTTTCAAATAGGTTTTCAAAAGATCCCTTTTCATATTCTAATACATCCAAACAGGCACCTGAGATTTTTCCCATTTGCATGGCTTGTACAAGATGGTCTGTCACAACAGCACTACCTCTGGCTGTGTTTATCAGGTAAAAAGGTTTTTTAAAATGTGAAATGATATCCCAATTGATCATTTTGTCTGAAAGCTCATTAAACGGTGTATGTATGCTTAAAACATCCGCTCGTTCTTGAATTTCAGTAAGTGTAGTTTGTCTGCAATTTTCATCGCCAACGTTTTCTTTGATATCATAGCAAAGAACTTCCACATCAAAACCTCTCAGTTTTTTTGCGAATGATTTTCCCATGTTTCCATAGCCAATCAGTCCAACAATTTTTCCATCTAATTCTAGACCTCTATTTTCTTCACGAAGCCATTTACCTTCTCTAATTTGGGTATCCGCTTGTTTGATTTTATTATATAGAGACAATAACATTCCAAGGGCATGTTCTCCAACAGCATTTCTGTTTCCTTCAGGAGCAGAAATTAATTGAATGCCTTTGGATGCAGCATATTCGGTATTGATGCTTTCTAGTCCAGCACCCACTCGGGCAATAAATTTTAGTTTTTTAGCCTTGTCTATAAATTGTTTGTCAATTTTAAAACGACTTCTGATCACAACTCCTTCGTAGTCGTGAATTTTTGATTCCACTTCTTCTTTAGAAGAGATGTAATCTTCCTCATTGGAGCAACCCAATTTTTCTAAACCTATTTTTAAAACAGGGTGATTGCTATCTATGTGTAAAACTTTCATGCGGAATGTAGCTACAAGTATATTTAGTACTGCTCAGATTGATTTGGGAAGTCTTGAGATTTTACATCCTCGCTATATTGTTTAAAAGCGTTAGACATATCATCATATAAACTTAAATATCTACGTAAAAATCTCGGGTTGAATTCGTGTGTCATCCCAACCATGTCATGAGTTACCAAAACTTGTCCGTCTACTCCACCTCCAGCACCGATACCAATGACAGGAATTGAAATTTCTTTAGCAACTTTTTCTGCTAATGCAGCCGGTACTTTTTCAAGTACGATAGAGAAACATCCCAAAGCTTCCAGTGCCTTGGCGTCTTCTAAAAGTTTTTCAGCTTCTTCTTCTTCTTTGGCTCTAACGGTATAGGTTCCGAATTTATAAATAGACTGAGGAGTCAATCCTAAATGTCCCATTACAGGGATACCAGCTTTTAATATTTTTTTTACAGATTGTTTGATTTCTATTCCTCCCTCAAGTTTAATAGCATGCGCTCCTGATTCTTTCATGATTCGGATAGCAGATCTCAAAGCCGTTTTAGGGTCAGATTGATAGCTACCAAAAGGTAAGTCTACAACCACCAAGCTTCTTGCACAACCTCTTACCACTGAACTTGCGTGATAGATCATTTGGTCTAGTGTAATAGGTAAAGTAGTCTCATGTCCAGCCATTACATTAGAGGCAGAGTCACCAACTAAAATAGCATCAATCCCAGCGGCATCAACAATTTTAGCCATGGTATAATCGTATGCGGTAAGCATGGAGATTTTTTCACCGTTGTGTTTCATTTCAATCAGCGAATTGGTAGTAACTCTTTTGTACTGTTTTTGTGCGGTAGACATGGTATGTTTAATTAAAAGTCAGATCGCAAAAATACGGAAAGATTTATGAAAATTACATAAGGGGGTTCAAATACAAGAAGTTTTTAAAAGAAAATCGGGATAACCTTAATGATTATCCCGATAGAAAAATTTAGTGAGTCGCTAATTTTTTCTTCTTTTTATTTTTCTTGTTGTTTTTTTTAGGATACAATTCTTCAATGGTCCAATAAGTATCTCTTTTCTTAGTTTGATTTCTGATTTTATTCAGTCTCCAACCTGTTACCGGAGATACGCTGTTGAGTTCTAGTCTGATGTAAGTAAGAACAGCAGCAAGCCAATTGTTATCTTGGTGTCCCATTGGTGCCATCACCCCAGCATATTCTTTTCCGTCAATAGGTCCGGTCAATCCGTTGATTACAATTTTTGAAGTGATTTCCCAGTTTCCTTTTACACGAGGAGAGCCCACTAAACTTGGAGCCAAACCTTCAATTCCTTTTCCATCACCACCATGACATGAGGCACAGATAGATTTAAAATTTAGATATCCTTGAACGACAGATTTACGCACGTTTACATTTTGTAGAATGTATTTTTTCTTTAATTGTTCAATAACAGGAGGAACCTCTTTCAGTCCTTCTCTTGCAGTGGTAGCGATCACATCATTACCAAATTCTCGATAAGCAATCGTACGCATGGTTTTTTTAGCATTCTCATGAGAACTAGATCTTAAAGAAAGTAAAACTTGTAATAAAACTTCTTTGTCTTCATCCTTTTTTAAGGCATCTACAGCAGCAAGTATAGCTTCATTGTTTTCTTTTAAATAAATTTCACTGATTCTTATAGCGGTTCTTCTGACTCTAGGATCTTCATCTTGAAATTTCTCTAAAAGAATATTTTCTTCGATAGAATTCAGTCCTTCCAAAGCCCATAAGGCATGCATTTTTTGAAGTGGATTATTGCTGTTTGAAACAATGTTTTTTAAAGTAGGCACCACAGAAGCATCTCCTTTGATCACAATCAATTTTTGAGCATTCATTCTATACCATGCATTGTCATGACCTAAGAATTCTGTCAATTCTTCTGGTGTTTTATTGAGTAGTTTTACGGTCTTACTTGGTGTATAGTCATCGTGAACAATTCTATAGATTCTACCTTTACCGATGTTTTTATCCAATTCTTTTCTTTCTACCACAGGTCTTAAAAAACTTCCTTTTCTCACCCAGTTTCCTTCTTGGATAATTCCACGGTACATGTCTACGATATATAAGCAACCATCCGGACCTGTTTTTGTTTCTACCGGTCTAAAGTTCATGTCTGTAGAAGCTAGAAATTCAGTTTCGTGGTAGGGGTTGCTCAATACTTTTTGACCATCAACAATGGTCACTTTTGCACGACGAATCAATCGTCCAACGGGTTCCGGAATAAATAAATCTCCATAAGCTGGTAAATTATCACCAAGAAAAATTGACTGTCCGCAACTTGCTGTAAAATGATTTAATGTTCCGTCTGCTCTCAAACGCTTCATTCCTCCTTGTACATCTGGAGTTCCAATAATTGGCCAAACTACATCAAATCCAGGTTCCCATTTTCCAGGCAACTCTAAATTACCATAAGAAGGGTGTTGTTGATAACCTAGGGCAGGAACTTCACTACCGGCACTAGAATAATAAATTTGACCTTGCTCGTCCTGTGTCAATCCCCATTGACCTGCTGGAGCATCAGCCAAAGTATCCGTTACAATTTTGTCTCCTTTTAGTCTGTATCTAATAGATCCTTTTGATAGGTACATAAAATTATCAATACTATAAATCATGCTGGCAGGTTGGTGCTCAAGATTTGAATTGTCCCTTTTAGGAATCTTATGCATTAATTTTTTCTCATCAGCAATTCCATCTCCATTGGTGTCTCTGTAGCCCCAAAGATCTCTTTGAAAAGTACCACCAACAATCAAACGATCGTCTAAAGGAAGTATAACTCTAGGTAAAATTATGCTATCGATGAAAATTGAACTTTTATCCATTTTACCATCTCCATCTGTGTCTTCTAACAATTTTACCCTACTCCAAGGTTTGTATTGATCGGTCCCGTCAATATCTTGCATATAGGTAAGCATTTCAGCAACATACAATTTACCATCAGCATCCCAAGCCATAGTTACGGGTTCGTTTACCATGGGTTCACTAGCAACCAGTTCAATTCGGTAACCTTCTGGTAAGTGCATGGTTTTTAAGGTTTCTTCAGGAGAAAGAAAGTCAACAACAGGGTCTTTAATGATTTCAGGTTTCTGATATATTTTGCCTTCAATAATTTCTTTTTTATCGCAACTAGTGCATAAAATTGCTACCGCAAGAGTTGATAAAAAAGTAAAAGAAAAAAAAGTGTTTGAAAACTTCATGGAGTCAAGTAATTAAATATTGTAAATCGGTCTACTAAAGTACACAATTTGAATGTTTTTAATGTATAAAATAAGTCATTGAAGAATCTTATACATAATTTGTATAGATAAAGATTGGGTGTTTTATGGAGTTTATGCCACTTATGATTTATAACAATCCATTTGTTGCTGGTGTTTTACTGTGGATAAGTAATTAGAATAATAATTGTTAGGAAATGAAGTTTCCTTATATTTAGCCCTTAAATAGGATCGTAACTAGTACAAACTATGGCATCTGAAAAAATACACACTTTAGACCCTGATAAATGGATAACGCTGCATTCAGATTATCTGTTTAATTATACTATATCTAGGGTTAATAAAACTGAGATTGCAAAAGATTTGGTTCAAGAAACTTTTTTTGCTGCCTTAAAGGCAATGAAAAATTTTGAAGGAAAAGCCAGTGAAAGAACTTGGTTGGTAGCCATCTTGAAAAGAAAAATCATTGATTATTAC
>NZ_JAQWGB010000158.1 GCF_029238425.1 Flavicella sp. | reverse complement strand
TCCCAATTGTAGTGTTTTGCTAAAAGTTCTGTAAGCGTCGTTTTTCCTGCGCCAATATTTCCTGCTATCGCTACGTGCATAGATAGATTTTTATAATAATTAGGGTACTAAGATATTATTTTTTATCAGTAGAAAAAAGATATAACTCAGAACCGTCAAAGATAAAGAAATGATTATTTAATGTGTAGAATTTTTCAATATTAGATGGTTCTGGGAAAGTGATTGTTTCTATATTATTTTTATATCTATAAATAGTGTCATTTTGTAAGGTGTATAAGACCCTATTGCTGTATTGGAAGTCCTGGAGTTTGGTGTTACTATAGTTTTTTATAAAATTACCCAAGTAATCATACGTTCGAATTCCTTCGGTTGTTTGAATAAAAACGTTGTTTTCGGTACTTTTCATATTCACAACAGTTGCATTTTTCAAAGGTTGAGATCTAGCAACGACTGTCTGTGTTTTAAAATTAAAATTTTCTATGATTTTGGTATTTGTAGTAAATAGCCATAGGTGATTTGCTGTTCCTTTGGTGGCAAAACTTACATCATAAGGCAATTGAATGATATCGGTTTCATTTAATTGACTGTCTAATAAAATAACAACATTAAATTCTTGATAAAAAACAACAATTTTTAAAGGGTTGGTGATGTCTACAGAACTGATATTACCATATAGAAAATTTGAGTAGGTGAGCAGGTCATCTTTTGTTTGTTTTGATATAATGGTATTGTTGTAATAATAATAGTTGAAATCATAATCACAACCAACAAATTGATCAGCGTTGAGTGAATTTTTTTTGACAAGATTACTCTCTATTTGTCCAAACATAAAGTTGGTACAGAATAAACTAAAAAGATAGAAGAAATATCGCATTGAAACAAAGTTACAAAACTTAAGAATCTTTTATATAAAAACTAAGTTTTGTTATTAAACCATTCGGTGTTTTTAGTGTCTTATTGCATAGATATAACTAAAATTAAAACCCAACTATGAAAAACTACTTCACTGCGATCAGCTGTTTGCTGATTTCTTTTTACACTTTTTCTCAAGATTTTCAAGGAGAAGCTGTATACATGTCTAAAACAAAATTTCAATTTGATTTCGGAAATAGAAAAATTCCCGAAGATGCCAAAAAACGTATGCAAGAGCGAATGGACAAGGCGATGCAGAAAACTTTTGTGCTTAATTTTAACAAGGTGGCCTCTATTTACGAAGAAGAAGTAACATTAGAGAGCCAGGATAAAGGAGGGAGAGGTGCAATGTTCGCTTCTATTTTTGGTGGACCAAGTATTGGAAAAACCTATAAAAATGTTTCTACGAAAGAATCTAAAAGAGCCGTTGAGTTTTTTGGTAAAAATTTTTTGGTGGAAGATCCATTGAAACCTTTTGCATGGAAGTTAGAGAAGGAAACAAAAAAAATTGGAAAGTATACTTGTTTTAAGGCAACTACTTCGGTAGATAAAAAAGAAAACCCATTTGCCAAGAGTAAAGATTCCTTAGAAACTCAAACGTTGGTAACGGTATGGTATTCTCCGGAAATACCGGTTTCTATGGGGCCGGATAAATATTGGGGGCTTCCAGGGTTGATTTTAAGTGTAAACGCTGGGGATACCCAAGTCATTTGCACTAAAGTGGTGTTGAATCTAAAAGAAAAGAAAGAATTGAAAGCTCCTAAGAAAGGGAAAAAAGTTACAGAAGAAGAGTTTGATGAAATCGTTGAAGAAAAAACAATTGAGATGCGAGAACGATTTAAAAAAGGACGTCAAGGAGGCGGTGGAAATAGACCAAAACAATAAGTTTTTATGAAAAATAATTTACACTGTTTAGCTGTTTTATTTCTGTTTTTTTCTGGAGTTGTTTACACACAAACAATCAAAATAAAAGGAATTGTGAAAGATTCGATTGGCGGAGGATTAGAGATGGCAAATGTTATTGCCTTCACCAAAAATACTAATGAAATGGCTGAATATGCAATTACAGATTCCAAAGGTCGTTATTCTATAAATTTAGAAGCTGGACAAGTTTATGAGTTCAAGGTGAGCTATATGGGTTTTGATACTGAGACTGTATCTGTTGATCTGGTTGGGGTGCAAGAGGACTTAAGCAAAAACATCACTTTGAAAGAAACAAAGGATGTGCTAGATGAGGTTGAAATAGCCTATGAAATGCCAGTGACTATTAAAGGGGATACTATAGTTTATAATTCAGATTCCTTCAGGAATGGTACAGAAAGAAAACTTGGAGATGTTTTGGAAAAACTTCCTGGAGTTGAAATCAATGATGATGGAGAAATTGAGATTGAAGGAAAGCGTGTTTCCAAGGTGATGGTAGAAGGGAAAGATTTCTTTGATGGTGATTCTAAAGTTGCCGTGGATAATATTCCGGCAAATGCATTGGATAAAATAGAGGTGCTTCGAAATTATAATGAGGTAAGTCAAATGAAGGGGGTTACCAATAACGAAGATTCCATTGCTATAAACATTAGATTAAAAAAAGGGAAAGATAAGTTTTGGTTTGGAGAAGTTACTGCAGGAGGAGGAGTTGAGGATAGATATTTAGTACACCCGAAAGTGTTTTTTTACAGTCCTAAAATAAGTGTTAGTATTCTTACCGACTTTAATAATATCGGACAGGTTCCATTTACAAATAGGGATTATTATAGGTTTACAGGAGGTTTTAGGAATTTGTCTTCTAGAGGAGGAACTTCTTTAAATATTGATAATAATACGGTTGGGTTAGCGACTACACAAAACAATAAAGCCTTTGAGTTAACAACTCAGTTTGGAGCAGCAAACTTTAATCATAATCCTAATAAAAAAGTTTCTTTTAGTGGTTTTGGTATTTACTCAGGTACTCAAACCGATTTGTTAGAGGCTACAACAAAAACCTACCAAGACACTAATGATATTGAAAAAATAAATAGTGCTACGGAGCAGCAAAGTAAGTTAGGCCTATTTAAATTTAGTACTGTTTATAAGCCATCTTCGGATCTACAATTAGATTATGATTTGTTTATTAAAAAATCTGAGCAAGGAGAAAACGCTCTAAGAAGTTCTGAGTTGAACGATATGGGGAATGGTTATATCCATACGGATAACAATGATGATCCCTATTCGGTTTCCCAGAATTTGAATATTTATAAAACAATTGATCCTAAGAATATTCTTGCCTTTGAAGGTCAGTATCTATTTCAAAAAGAACTGCCTGTATTGAATTCAGTTTCAGATATTTTAAATGTAGATGCTTCTTTGACTCCCCCTTTAGATAATAATCAGGAGTTTTATGATTTATTGCAGGATAAAACTATTTCTACGAGTAGACTGGATGCCAAATTAGATTACTACTATGTTTTGAATAATCAGAGTCACTTGAATTTTACGATGGGAACTTTGTTGAGCAATCAAAACTTTAACTCAGGATTGCTGCAAGTATTAGATGATGGTTCTGAAAATATTTTTTCTGAGGATCGATATATCAATGATGTGTTATTTAAGTTTGCCGATGTTTATTCCGCTGTTCATTACAAATTTGTAAGGAAAAAACTGACACTGGAACCTGGAGTTTCATTGCACCTATATACCACAAAGGATGAACAATTGGACTCGGAAAATAGTTCTACTCAGTTTAGAATGCTTCCGGATTTTTATGCCAACTATCAATTTAAAAAAGCTGAGAGTCTTCGTTTTAGGTATACTATGACCAATCAGTTTACAGATATTAAGAAACTTTCTGAAGGGTTGTTATTCAATAACTACAATTCTGTGTATGCAGGAAATAGAAATTTAGAAAGCGCAGTTTATCATAAATATACATTGAGTTATTTTAGTTTTATAATGTATAATTATACGAATATCAATGCTTCTATTGATTATACAAAAAAAGAAAATACCATTAAAACGGATACAGAGTTTAATGGAATTGGGCAAGACAGAACTTCTATCAATTCTATTTTTCCTGATGAAACGGTTACGGCTAGATTTAGATATGGAAGAACTTTTAGAAAAATAAAAGTGAATCTTCGTACCAATGGAAATTATTCTAAAAACTACAACATTAGAAATGGAGAATGGTTTGCAAATAATGTTTACAATTATACCTATGGGGGTGATGTAGGAACCAATTTTAACAAGGCTCCAAATATTAAAGTAGGATATACTAAAAGTACAAATGATTACGGAGATCGCATTTATTATACCGATAAACCATTTGTGAATATCGATGCGAAATTTTTAAAACATTTTATTTTTACTGCAGATTATGACTATTATAATTACTATGATCAGGCCAAGACAATTTCAAATAAATACGCTTTTTTAAATGCGGAGTTGAGTTTTAGAGTAGCCGATAGTCACTGGGAATATGTTATTTCTGGAACAAATTTATTGGATACTAAATCTTTAAATAGAGATAATATTTCTATTGCAGCCAATACCGTAACAAGCAGTAGTTATTTTGTACAACCAAGATTTGTAATGTTTATATTGAAATACAACTTGTAGTTTTTTTTTTGTGTTAGCTTTTTAATCAAAAGTGCTAATAGGTTTCCTTTAAAATAAGTTTATTTGATGGGTTATGTGGGGTAATTAAGTAATAGTATTGGAATAAAAATTCCTGCTATTTTATTTAATTATTTTAATAACTTGTGATTCAGTTTTTTAATGATGAATTATTTCAAATAAAAAATAGTTATGAAGAAATTTCAGTTAAAAATCAACGGTAAAACCTATAAGGTAAAAGTTGATGAAACAACCCCTTTGTTATGGGTGCTTAGAGATGAGTTAGGATTGGTAGGTACAAAGTTTGGTTGTGGAATTGGACAATGTGGTGCTTGTACCGTACATTTTAATGGTAGTGCCACAAGAAGTTGTTTGCTGCCAGTTTCTGCTGTTGTGGGGAGCGAAATAACAACCATTGAAGGTTTGTCCGAAAATAATGATCATCCTGTTCAAAAAGCATGGCAAGAATTAGATGTACCACAATGTGGTTATTGTCAAGCGGGTCAAATCATGACGGCTTCTGCTTTTATTGAAGAAAATCAGAATCCTAGTAGAGAGGAAGTACGCGATGCAATGCATGGAAATATTTGTAGATGCGCAGCATATAACAGAATTGAAAATGCGGTGGTATTAGCGGCAAAAGAAAAACAATCAAATTCTTAGGACTATGGAAACTACAAAAAAGAATAGTGTAGATAGAAGGTTGTTTATGAAAACATCTCTTTTAGCAAGTGGAGGAATTTTGTTTGGATTTAATTTATTGGAAGCTTTGAATCCAAAGGCTTTGGTGCCGACAACAGTAGAGGATTTAAATTTTCATGAGTTCAATGCCTATATTAAAATTGCAGAAAACGGAAAGGTAACCTTGTTTTCTCCAAATCCAGAAATCGGTCAGGGGGTTAAAACCTCCATGCCAATGATTGTGGCTGAAGAGCTTGATGTTGCCTGGGAGGATGTTACCGTAGTACAGGCAAAATTAGATACAGAGAATTTTAAAAGGCAAGTTGCAGGAGGAAGTCAATCGATAAGAAAAGGATGGAAGCCATTGCGACAAACTGGGGCTACTGCACGACAAATGTTGTTAGAAGCTGCGGCTTTAAAATGGAAAGTTTCTTCAGTATCCTTATCAACTAAAGAAGGGTTCGTTTTTCATGAAAACGGTTCTAAATTAGGTTATGGTGAATTGGTTGAGGCGGCTTCTAAGTTGGAAATTCCATCAAATGTGACTTTGAAAAATCCTGAAGAATTTTCAATCATAGGACAAGGGAAAAGGAATGTAGACGTTTATAAAATAACAAAAGGAGAATCTCTTTTCGGTTTAGATTATAAAGTTGAAGGTATGCTGTATGCAGCGGTACTTAGACCACCTGCGTTTGGTCAAAAGTTAAAATCTTTTGATGCGACTCAGGCAAAAAAACTATCAGGTGTTGTCAATGTATTTCAATTTGAAGATAATATTGCTGTGATTGCAAACAATACATGGGCAGCATTTTCTGCAAAGAAATTGATTGTTGCTGAGTGGAGTTCAGATGCCTCCATCGATGGAACTTTAGAGTTGAATTCTAAAATGGAAACCATAATAGAAAATGACAAACTTAAGAGTTTAAAGAAAAAAGGAGATGTCAAAGTTGCTTTGAATTCTTCAGATAAAGTGTTAGAAGCCAGTTATGATAGTTCTTTTTTACCTCATAATTGTATGGAGCCAATGAATTTTTATGCGAATGTTACTCCAGAAAAAATAGAACTTGCAGGATCTATACAGACTCCTCAAAACTCAGTAAATAGCGTAGCGAAAAAACTTGGTAGAGATATTTCTGAGATAGATTTAAAGCTGACACGTATTGGTGGTGGATTTGGTCGTAGACTTACTGGTGATTTTGTGGTTGATGCAGCCGTTATTTCTGATATCGCAAAAAAACCGATCAAGTTGGTGTATACTAGAGAAGATGATATGACAGGAGGTATTTACAAACCTGCTGTAAAATATAAGTTCAAAGCTGCATTGAAAAAGAATGATTTGATTGGGTACGAGTTAAAGGAAGCTGCTGTTAATAGAGGGATGGGTAGACATCATGCTCAGAACTTTCCTTTTGGAGCAGTACCAAATTTAAATATTGCTTCGGGCTTGGTGCAAAGCGAAATTACCATCGGTTGGTGGCGAGCACCAGTTTCAAACTTTTTAGCTTTTGCAGAACAAAGCTTTTTGGATGAAGTTGCAATCTCTTTGAAGAAAGATCCCATCGAATATCGATTGGAAATGTTGGCCAATGTTAAAGGAAAAGTAAATTACAGTGCAAGCAGAATGATTGCCGTGATTGAAAAAGTAAGAAAAGATTCAAAATGGGGATCTTCCGTAGAAGGAACTTTTAAAGGATTTAGTGCTTATTATAGTCATCAGTCATATGTGGCTGAGGTTGTAGAAATAGAGATGAAAGATGGGCTACCTGTAATAAAGAAAGTGTATTGCGCTGTGGATTGTGGTGTCGTTGTCAATCCGATGGGAGCTGACAATCAAGTTGTCGGTGGAATTATTGATGGTGTGGGACATGCTATGTATGGAGATTTTGAATTTGAAAATGGCAAGCCAACAAGTTCTAATTATGACAAGTATCGTTTGATTCGTATGAATGAAACACCACAAGTTTTTTGTACGTTTGTAAAAAGTGACGAAGATCCTACAGGGTTGGGAGAACCTACCTTGCCTCCGGTAAGTGGTGCAATTGGGAATGCTATTGCTGCAGCTACAGGAAAAAGAATTCGAAAACTTCCTTTTGTTAAAAACTGGGAATTAAACGTATAATGACACACGAGTTTAAAAAAATAATAGAAACCTATGCTATAGTTCAAAAAGCTGGACAAAAAACAGTATTGGCTACTGTGATATCTGTAGAAGGGTCTTCCTATCGAAGAGAGGGCGCGAGGATGCTGGTGCTGGAGAACGGTAAAACTATCGGAGCTATTAGTGGAGGTTGTGTAGAAAAAGAAGTGGTGCTCAAGGCTCAGTCTGTTTTTAAATCAGGTGCAGCAAAAATAATGACCTACGATGGAAGGTATCGTCTGGGTTGTGAAGGTACTTTATATGTGTTGTTGGAAGAGTTAGTCATGGATGATGTAACTCTTGATTTGATCCATGAATCGTTTGTCAGAAGAAAGGAATTTGTAATGAAATCTTGGTTTTCGTTGGGGAATAATGAATTGCCTATGGGGTCAGAATTATTATTTAATTCTGGTGAAGCAAAGAATTTAAACAAACACCTTGAACCAAGTCAGCAGTTAGAAGTTTTTGAAGAGAAATTAGAACCTTGTTTTCGATTGGTGATTTTTGGAGGTGAGCATGACAGTGCAAAGTTGTGTGAATTGGCATGTGCAACCGGGTGGGAAGTCACAGTTATATGTTCTCCGCAAAGCGGAAAGTCGAAAAGAGATTTTCTAAGAGCTTCGGAAGTTATTTTAAGTGCTCCGGAAAATTATGATGCAAGTACTATTGATTCAGAAACGGCTGTTGTTATAATGTCTCATAATTTTGCCAAAGATGTACTTTTTTTAAAGGCTTTGAAAGTATCGAACCCAATTTATATTGGATTGTTAGGTCCAGCAAAAAGAAGGGAACAACTGTTACATGCTTATATTGAATATCATCCTGAAGTGGATGAAGCCTTTTTGGATAGAATATACGGTCCGGCAGGATTGAATATTGGTGCAGAAACTCCGAATGAAATAGGGATTTCTATTATTGCAGAAATTTTATCGGTGGTAAGAAAAGAAAATGTAATGTCACTTCAGGATAAAAAAGGTGCTATCCATACCACACGAATAAAAGAAAATGAAACAGTTGAAAAATGAAGTATAAGATCGCCTGTTTGATTTTGGCAGCTGGCAAAGGAACTCGAATGGGAAGTCAAAAACAACTGTTAACATGGAATGATACAACCCTAATAGGAAATATGATAGATACGGCTTCTGCTGTGTTTGATGATGATATTTTTGTTGTACTAGGATCAGGAAAAAATGAGATTCAAAATCAACTGTCGAAATATAATATTCAAGAGATTGATAATACAAGTTGGAAGCAAGGCATCGGTAGTTCCATTTCGGTAGGGATTAAGAAACTTGAAGGTTACCAAGGAGTTTTGATTTTATTGGCAGATCAAGTGTTTTTAGAGGTCGATCATTTAAAAAAGATGCTTCATAGTTTCGAATTAAATGAAGGTAAAATTATTGCAAGTACTTATAACAATATGCAACATCCTGCTGTACCGATGTTGTTTGATCAAATTTATTTTGACGTATTGATGGAACTAAATGGGAATATTGGAGCCAAAAAATTAATGAAAATGTATAAAACCTCAGTGGTTCAGATAGATACAGCTATTGATTTTATGGATGTGGATACCCCTGAAGATTACGCAAAGTATTCTGAAAAGAACAAATTAAAATAATTTTATTTTTTTTGTCTTAAGCCCTTGTGGCATCTAAATAAAGTTTTATATTTGCAACCGCTAACAGCAACGGTCTGGTAGTTCAGCTGGTTAGAATACCTGCCTGTCACGCAGGGGGTCGCGGGTTCGAGTCCCGTCCAGACCGCTAAAGCAAAATCAAATTAGCTTAAAACCTTGTAAACATTATGTTTACAAGGTTTTTTTTTGTTGCCAACTATCAAGTAATATGAAATTTATTCATATCTTGGGTCAACAAATCGGTCAACAGATTGTATTGTTGTATTTTGTTGACTACTTTAAGAAGTATATTATTAGTTGATTTGACTTTCGTCTACATGAGTTTAACTTAAAAGACGACAACTATGAAATCTTCAACAACTTTTTCAATCCTAATCTGGATTAATTCTTCACGTGCCATAAATAATCAAGCAGAATTATATGCTAGGGTTACAATCAATCAAAAACGAACCAATATAAGTCTTAAGCGAAAGGTTGATGTTTCGTCATGGGATAAATCGAAATCCAAAGTAAAAGGTAATAGTCAAGAAGCACGTGCTATAAATCAGAATATAGATAGGGTAAAGGCAAAAATTGTATACTCCTATCAATCGCTTGAGTTAGAAAATAAGTTTTTAACTTCTAAGTTGGTGAAAGCTCGGTTTTTCGGAACTGATGTACAGAGTCATTCTGTCAAAGATGTTTTTAAATATCATAATGAGAATGTAGAGCATAAGATTCATAAAAATACACTTCGTAGTTATAGAACAAGTCAGCGGTATATTCAAGAATATATGGAAG
>NZ_JAQWGB010000152.1 GCF_029238425.1 Flavicella sp. | reverse complement strand
TGTTAGTAAAGGTTTGAGTGGAAATCCTTCTAGCCAATGGTTTTTGTATGGTTTTATGTATTGTTCGGTAATGACAGTTTTTGCCATTCGCATGTTCATTAAATACAGACACAATGCCTATCAAATGGTTCGGACAGGAGTGGTCTTGTTCTTTCAAATAGCATTCGCCTTTTTGATTCCTGAAATTTTGGTAGCCTTTAACAAACCTTGGTTTGATTTTAAAAATGCATGGCCTTTAGATTATGATTTGTTCTTTGATTTGAATAAAGATTGGGGATTACTAGGTCAGGGTCAAATAGGATTGTTTATGTTGGTGTGGGGAATTGTTTTGACTTTGATAATTGTTCCTGTAATGGTTTACTTTTATGGGAAAAGATGGTACTGTTCATGGGTTTGTGGCTGTGGAGGTTTGGCAGAAACTTTAGGAGATCCCTATCGCCAATTGTCTGATAAATCATTGTTCTCATGGAAAGTAGAACGTTGGTTGATTCATGGAGTTTTAGTCTTTGCTGTTGGGATGACGGGGTTAACATTGTATACTTACTTTGCTGAAATAGAATCTTGGCAGGAAATAGCTTTTGGAATCACAGCTTACGATGTACAAACCAGTTACGGTTTCTTTATCGGTTCCATTTTTTCTGGAGTTATTGGAACTGGTTTTTATCCGATCATGGGGAATAGAGTATGGTGTCGTTTTGGGTGTCCTTTGGCTGCTTATATGGGATTGGTTCAAAAATTTAAATCGAGATTTAGAATTACTACCAATGGAGGTCAATGTATTTCCTGTGGAAACTGTTCCACCTATTGTGAACAAGGTATTGATGTTCGTTCCTATGCTCAAAAAGGGCAAAATATAGTACGTTCTTCCTGCGTTGGATGTGGTGTTTGTTCTGCTGTATGTCCAAGAGGAGTGTTAAAACTTGAAAATGGTCCAACAGAAAATAGAATCGATCAGAATCCTACCTTATTAGGGAATGATGTAGATTTATTGGCAATGATCAAAGAAAACAAATAAGCATATGTTCCGAATTTTGTTCTTGTTTTTTACTTTGAGTATTTCGGCGCAGACTTCAAAAGTCTATCAGAAAAATAAAGATATGTCTGGCAGAATTGTTAGTGAGGGCTGGCTTATCGATGGTCAAAAATCAGAATATTGGTTTACCTATCATAAAGATAATTCGGTAGCTTCAAAGGGACATTTTCAGCAAGGCCTCAAAGAAAAATATTGGTACTTTTACCGCACAAATGGAAATTTAGAAAAGGAAGGCCATTATGCTAAGGGTTTGATGTCTGATTGGTGGATTTTTTATGATGTTTCCGGAAATATGAATTGTAAAATTCAATTCAAAGCAGGGAAAAAAGAAGGATACTGTTTGCAGTATAATTCCGGTAAAATTGTAAAAGTTGAAAAATTTAAGTCGGATGTCAAAGTAGGAGAGTGGGATGATCTTGATAGTTTTCAAAAAGAAAACGACTTGAAAGATTTAATGTGATAGAAGATAGAGGAAAAAATAGAATGCCGAATAAAAATAGAAATTTGGAAACAAATAAAATATCCAAAGAAAACGATGTGTTGGTTAAAGTAATCATCCCTGCTTTTAATGAAGAAGAGGCGATTGCGAATGTGGTGAGGGATGTTCCATCTTTGGTCTCTGAAATTATTGTAGTAGACAATGGTTCTGTAGATAACACTGCTTTGAATGCAGAAAATGCAGGTGCTACGGTATTATCAGAAATGAATAAAGGATATGGTTATGCTTGTTTGAAAGGAATGGACTATATAGCCAAACAAGAGAAATTACCGGAAATTATTGTGTTTTTAGATGGAGATTACTCTGACTACCCAGAAGAATTGGAAAAAATAATAGCTCCCATTCAAGAGGAGAATATGGATATGGTAATTGGTGCTAGAACGGGTGCTTATAGGGAAAAAGGTGCGATGACTCCTCAACAGGTGTTTGGAAATTGGTTGGCAACGCGTTTGATGCGCTTGTTTTTTTCTGCAACTTTTACCGATTTAGGTCCGTTTAGAGCGATGAAATACGAAAAGTTGTTAGCTTTAAAAATGGAAGATAAAACCTATGGCTGGACCGTTGAAATGCAATTAAAAGTATTGAAACAAAAAATGACATACACAGAGATACCAGTTACTTACAGAAATAGAATCGGTGTTTCAAAAGTATCGGGGACACTAAAAGGAACTCTTATGGCAGGGTATAAAATTTTAAGTTGGATTTTTAGATATAGTTTAAAATAATGGAAAATTTATTTTCAGATAATACGTTTTACGGAATTGGGGTTGCACTGATGGTTGTCTATTTGTTGGCACTTACCTTGATTTTATCTTTTTCATTCGCTCAGTTAAATTTGTTGTTTAATTTTTTGAAATCAAAAAAGGCAAAAAATAAAGATGAAAAATACGATTTTACGGATCCTGATCAAATTCCTTTTGTAACGATTCAGCTTCCTGTGTATAATGAAATTTATGTTATGGAACGCCTTTTAAATAAAATGGTGGAATTAGAATATCCTAAAGATAAATTAGAGTTTCAGGTTTTAGATGATTCAACAGATGAAAGTGTTACGTCTACTTTGTTGCAAATTGAAAAATTGAGAAAAGAAGGACATAATATAGAATATATTCACAGAACGAACAGAAAAGGTTTTAAGGCAGGAGCTTTAAAGGCTGGTTTGGAAATAGCAAAAGGTGAGTTTATTGCCATTTTTGATGCCGATTTTTTGCCAGAATCCAATTGGTTGTATAAAACCATTCCTTTCTTTAAAAATGAAAAAATTGGAGTCGTGCAAACCCGATGGGGACATATCAATAGAGATTATTCCTTACTGACTAAAATTCAGGCTTTTGCTTTGGATGCGCATTTTACTTTAGAGCAAGTGGGACGTAACAGTCAAGGTCATTTTATCAACTTTAACGGAACAGCTGGAGTGTGGCGTAAAACATGTATACTTGATTCAGGAAACTGGGAAGGAGATACACTTACCGAAGATTTGGATTTAAGTTATAGAGCTCAGTTGAAGGATTGGAAATTTAAATATTTAGTAGATGTAGAAACTCCCGCGGAACTACCAGTTGTGATTAGCGCAGCAAGAAGTCAACAGTTTAGATGGAACAAAGGTGGTGCTGAGAATTTCCAGAAAATGATAAAAAAAGTAATGCGAGCAGATAACTTATGTTTTAAAACGAAAGCACATGCCGCCTTACATTTATTAAACAGTAGTATGTTTTTAAATGTTTTTATTGTGGGAGTTTTAAGCATTCCGATGTTGTATTTGAAAAATTATTTTGAAGATTTAAAATTGTATTTCGTTGCTATGACTTTTTTCGGTTTGAGTACGCTGATATTTTTTGTTTGCTACTGGTTTATGTATCGAGAAATAAAAGGAGGTGGTTTGAAAAATTTTGGAAATTACTTTTTTATGTTTTTTAAATTCTTTTCCGTCGCCATGGGATTTTCGTTGCACAATACTGTTGCTGTTACGGAAGGACATTTGGGAAAGAAGAGTGAGTTTGTGAGAACACCAAAATTTAATATGATGTCTTTAAAAGATAAGTGGAGCAAAAATAAATACATCCAGAAAAAAATGTCAAAAAGTGTTTTTGTAGAAGGACTGTTGACCCTGTATTTCGGTTTTGGATTGATAAGCGCTGTCTTAGTGGGGTATATAGGCGATAATAAAATAATGCCAAATGAGCATTTTGATTTTGGGTTGTTTCCATTTCACTTGATGCTGTTTTTTGGCTTTGGTTATGTCTTTTTTCAATCGATTAAATCGGTAAATGAATAAAATATTTCAACATCTTTCTATGAAATCTGTAGCAGCTGTTTTTCTCAGTTGTGTAAGTTATGTATGGATTGCCTATGGTATTGAAAGAAGTTCTTTTTATTTGTTTTTTGTGCTTTATGCCACAAGTTTTATAGCCTTTCTTTATCTAATATTTAAAGGGAAAGAGAATCAGAATACTTTAATTTTCGTGGCTTTTGGATTTAGAATTTTGTTGCTTTTTGCGATTCCAAACCTGTCGGATGATTTTTACAGATTTATTTGGGATGGTAGAATGATTTGGGAAGGCTTGAATCCGTATTTGGTGCTGCCAGTAAATGATACCAGTTTGGTTGGGGAAGGTCGGTTGCTTTATGAAGGAATGGGAGCAATGAATGGAAGTCATTATACCTGTTATCCACCAGTAAATCAATTTGCTTTTTTAATTCCAGCAATTTTTTTCTCGAAAAATTTATTGGGAGCAACCTTAGTAATGCGCCTGTTATTGATTTTAGCGGATTTAGGAACTTTTATTTTTGGAAAGAAAATATTGAACTTATTGAAGCTGCCTTCAAAATATATCTTTCTTTATATTTTAAATCCCTTTATAATTCTTGAATTGACAGGGAACTTACATTTTGAGGGGCTGATGATTTTTTTCTTGGCGATTGCAATTTATTATTTATTGAAAAATAAATGGCTGTATTCAGCTGTGGCTTTTGCAGTGTCAGTTTCTGTAAAATTGGTTCCGTTGTTGTTTGTTCCAATTTTTATAAAAAAAATAGGTTTTTGGAAAACGGTGGGGTATGGCTCTTTGGTGATATTGATAAACCTTCTGTTTTTTCTCCCTTTTATGAGTCAAGATTTGTATGATAATTTTATGGATAGCATTCATTTATATTTTCAGAATTTTGAGTTCAACGCAAGTATCTATTACATCATTAGAGAGATTGGTTTCCAAGTAAAGGGATATAATATTATTCATTCTGTTGGGAAGGTTACTCCAATCCTAGTAATATTTGCTGTGGCGATGTTTGCTTTCTTTAGGAATAACAAGAACCCTAAAGTTTTGTTTGAGTCGTTGTTATTCTCTATTTGTATTTATTATTCTTTAGCATCAATAGTCCATCCTTGGTATGTTGCGATTCCACTTTTTCTTTCTGTTTTTACACGATATAAATTCCCTTTGTTTTGGAGTTTTATGATTGTGTTAAGTTATGCAGCTTATCAAACCTCCGAATATCATGAGAATTTATATTTGGTGTTTTTGGAATATGCCGTAGTTTATGGAGTGCTTTTATGGGAACTTATTGGTCGTAAAAATGATTTTCCAGAAATATCTGAGGTTTAGGAACGTTTCCAAATTGTAAGTTCAATTTCTATCTTGCAACAATATTATCCTCTTTTTGAAGTTTGATAGGGGTGTTTGGAATAAATAGTTTTGAAAACTAAATTAACTTTTATAAATTGTTATGTTTCAAACAAGGTGCAGTTTGGTAATGAGAATTAACTAATTATAGCTATTTTTGCACCCAGTCATAAATTAATTTATTCCATATGAAAAAAATAACTATTAAAGATATTGCAGCGAAATTTGATGTATCTATATCTACCGTTTCAAAGGCGCTGAATGATAGTTATGAAATTAGTGATAAGACAAAAGCTAAGATTCAAAAATACGCAAAGAAGAAAAAGTACAAACCTAATTTTAATGCTTTAAGCTTGAAAAATAGGAGAACAAAAACTATTGGAGTCGTTATTCCTGATATGTTGAATTACTTTTTTGCTCAAGTTTTTCAAGGAGTAGAGAAAAAGGCAAATGAAAATGGCTACAAAATAATTACCTGTATTTCTAATGAATCTTATGACAAGGAAGTAGAAACGATGGAAATGCTTTCAAATGGAAGTATTGACGGTTTTATTGTTTCGATGTCCAAAGAAACAGGGATGAATAAATGCGTGGACCATTTCAATGATATGATTGAAGAAGGAACTCCCATTGTTATGTTTGATAGAGTTGCAAAGGATGTGGAGTGCGATAAAGTGGTGGCTGATGATTATGAAGCAGCTGTGAAAACAGTGAAACATCTTAAAAATACAGGATGTAAAAATATTGCCTTTATTTCTACGATTAGTGATTTGATCGGAGGTAAGGATCGTTACAAAGGATATTTGGAAGGAATGAAGATTGAAGAGCTTCCAATCAATGAAAAGTTAATATTGAATATCCAAGAGAGTGATTATAAAAAGTACGAAGAAATTATTGAACCGCTTTTTGAAAATAATGATATTGATAGTGTAATTGCCTCAAGTGAGCAATCTGCTATTGCAGCAATGAAAATCGCACAACGTAAAGGATATAAAATTCCAGAAAACTTTTCAGTTATTGGTTTTGCTAATGGTTTGTTGTCTAGACACTCTAATCCAAAGTTGACAACGGTAAGTCAGCACGGGGAGCGTATGGGAGAAAAAGCTGCTCAAATGTTGATAGACCGTTTGGAGCAAAATGAAACTGACATTCCAACGGTAACGGAAGTTATTAGAACCGATTTGGTTGAGAGAAATTCTACAAAGACGTATTTAGAATTGTCGAATAACAATTAAAAAAAATATTTACAAATAAAAAAGGTTCCAATCAGGAACCTTTTTTGTTTTAATCTGTACCCTCAGTTTGTCGAAGCGTAAAGTGAGTATAAAACTCTTATAATATATATTCTTTTGCTTTAGAAATGGCCTCAGATAAGCCAGCTGGATTTTTACCTCCTGCTGTTGCAAAGAATTTTTGTCCACCACCTCCACCTTGGATGAGTTTCCCTAATTCTCTTACTATTTTACCTGCGTCTAATCCTATTTCTTCTACTAAGTTTTTAGAAATATAACATGTCAACAAAGCTTTCCCGTTGATTTCAGTTCCTGCAAAAAAGAAAAGATTTTCTACCTCACTACCAAGTTCGTGTGCAATATCTTTTAAAGCACCCGCTTCCATATCAATTTGAGTAGCCAAGAAGTTGATTCCATTTATCTCAGTAATATTGCTTTTAAGTTGTGTTTTAAGGCTTTTGATTTTTTCTTTAACCAAAGCTTCTATTTGTTTCTTTAAAGCAGCGTTTTCATCCTGTAAACTTGTAATCGCTTTTACAGGGTCTTTTGCATTTTTTAAAGTAGCTTTCACATCACCAAATAAATCATCTTGGTCTTTGTAGTATTTTTTTACGGCATCAGAGGTGATCGCTTCAATTCTTCTAATTCCTGAAGCAACTGCAGATTCTCCTGTGATTTTAAACTGCCATATGTCGGCTGTGTTATCCACATGAATACCACCACATAATTCCATTGAGTTACCAAATTTTATAGAACGTACCGTATCTCCATATTTTTCTCCAAATAAAGCAATTGCTCCTTCTGAGATCGCATTGTCATAGGTGTTGTTTCTATTTTCCTCAAGACTTAGTTTTTCATGGATTCTAGAATTTACAAAGTTTTCAATTTCTGTCAATTCATTTGTCGAAACCTTTGAGAAATGAGAAAAGTCAAAACGCAATGACGCTTGGTGCACATACGATCCTTTTTGCTCTACATGAGTCCCTAAAACGGTTCTTAGGGCTTGATGCAATAAATGCGTCGCTGTATGATTTGCAGCTGATCTAGATCTGTATTTGGCATCTACTACAGCAGTATAAGTTGCGTCTAAATTTTTTGGAAGATTTTTGGTTATATGAATGATCAAATTGTTTTCCTTTTTTGTGTCAATCAAGTAAGTGACATCTCCATTAGAAGCTTCTAAATAACCTTTGTCTCCAACTTGTCCACCACCTTCAGGGTAGAAAGGAGTTTGGTCAAAAACCAATTGGAATAATTGACCGTCTTTTTTACTGTCAACTTTTCTATAACGCGTTAATTTAACTTCAGCAGTTGTATTATCATAACCAATAAAAGATTCTTGATCGCTTTCTGCAATAATTTGCCAGTCACCAGCCGTTACCTGAGCAGCTGCACGAGATCTATCTTTTTGTTTCTGTAATTCAGTTTCAAAACCTTTTTCATCCAGTTGATATCCTTTCTCGCTTAAAATCAAAGCTGTTAAGTCAATAGGGAATCCAAAAGTATCATACAATTCAAAGGCTTTTTCTCCTGAAACAGTATCACCTTCTGTTTTAGAGATGATATTATCCAATAAAAGTAGTCCTTGATCTAAGGTCTTTAGAAAAGAAAGTTCTTCTTCTTTAATTACATTGGTGATCAATTGTTGCTGTGCTTTTAACTCAGGGAATACGTCACCAAGTTGGTTGCTAAGCGTTTCAACCAATTTGAAAATAAATGGCTCTTTGGTGTTTAAAAAAGTAAATCCATAACGAATAGCTCTTCTTAAAATTCTTCTAATTACGTATCCTGCTCCATTATTACTTGGCAATTGTCCATCTGCAATAGAGAAGGCAACTGTACGAACGTGATCTGCAATAACTCTAATAGCAACACTTACTTTACCGTTTGCTTCAGTAGGAATTGAGTTTTTATCATAGACAGATTTTGTAATGGTTTCTATCTCTCTAATCAAAGGAGTAAAAACATCAGTGTCATAATTAGATTGAACATTTTGCATTGCCATACACAAGCGCTCAAATCCCATTCCAGTATCCACATGTTGCGCTGGAAGTTTTTCTAGAGATCCATCAGCTTTTCTGTTGAATTGCATGAATACCAAATTCCAGATCTCAACCACCTGAGGGTGATCCATGTTTACCAAATCACGACCGGATACTTTTGATTTTTCTTCAGCCGAACGAATATCGATGTGGATTTCAGAACAAGGTCCACACGGTCCTTGCGCACCCATTTCCCAAAAATTGTCCTTTTTGTTCCCCATGATTATTTTGTCTTCAGGGACAATAGCCTTCCAAAGGTCAAATGCCTCTTGATCTAATTCAAGTTTGTCGGCATCACTGCTTCCTTCAAATACACTTACATACAGAGAATCTTTGTCTAATTTTAATCTATCTGTTAAGAATTCCCATGCCCATTCTATAGCTTCTTTTTTAAAGTAGTCACCAAAACTCCAGTTACCAAGCATTTCAAACATGGTATGGTGGTAAGTGTCCATTCCTACTTCTTCCAAATCGTTGTGTTTACCAGAAACACGCAAACATTTTTGTGTATCCGCAACTCTAGAGTTTGTAACCTCACGCTGCCCCAAAAAGAACTCTTTGAATTGGTTCATACCTGCATTGGTAAACATCAATGTAGGGTCGTCTTTTAATACGATGGGTGCAGAAGGAACAATTTTATGTGATTTTTCTTCAAAAAAGTTTAAAAATTGCTGTCTTATTTCTAGTGATTTCATGTGTTACTATTCTTTATTTGAACAATTAAAAAAATGCTAATTACCACTGTTTATTGAGTAGTTGCAAAACATTTTGTAAATTTGCAATTGTTCTGTTTGTTTTTAGGCGCACAAAAGGGCTTGCAAATGAGGATACAAAAGTACTATATTTAGCAATATGGCAAAAGTAAAATTTTATTACGATTCAGAGACCCTTTCTTATCAAAGAATAACGGTAAAAAGAAGCACTAAAATAAAGAACAGTTTGCTATTTACAGCTGCCGTTGGTTTGATTGCTTTCATTGGTTTTATTGGCTTTAGTTATGTAGTTAAATCACCTAGTCAGTTGGATGATGAGCGTGAGTTGGAAAACTTAAAGCTGCATTATGAATTATTATCCAAAAGAATTGACGAGGGAACCTCTGTTTTGGAAGAAATCCAAGATAGAGATAATAATATTTATCGCGTTTATTTTGAAGCAGAACCTATCTCTAAAGAAGAGCGTATGGCTGGTTTTGGTGGTATCAATAGATATAAATCATTGGATGGGTTTGAGAATTCAACCATGATCAAAGATGTAACCAAGAAAATTGATGTTTTGTCAAAACAATTGGTCGTACAGTCAAAATCTCTAGATGAAATTATAGGGATGGCTAAGAATAAAAAAGAAATGCTAGCTTCTATTCCAGCAATCCAACCCGTTGCCAATAAAGACTTAAAAAGAATGGCCTCTGGTTATGGATATAGAATACATCCTATTTATAAAACTAGAAAGTTTCACTGGGGTATGGATTTTTCAGCACCTAAAGGAACACCTATTTACGCTACGGGTAATGGGAAGATAGAAAAGGTGACAAGATCTAAAAGAGGATTTGGGAATTATGTAAAAATTGATCACGGATTTGGGTATAAAACCTTGTATGGTCATATGGATAAATACACTGTTCGCAAAGGTCAGTCGGTGAAAAGAGGGGATTTGATTGGTTATGTTGGGACTTCAGGGACTTCTACAGCACCCCACTTGCATTATGAAGTTGTAAAGGGGAATAGAAAAGTAAACCCAATTTATTATTACTTTAATGATCTTACGCCAGAGGAGTATGATATGATGTTAGATATGGCTTCTAAAGAAAATCAATCCTTGGATTAATGGAAATTGATTTACCAGAAAAAAGATACTACAAAATAGGAGAGGTGGCTAAAGCCTTTGATGTAAATACTTCATTGATTCGTTTTTGGGAGAAGGAATTTGACATCATTCAGCCTAAAAAAAATGGTAAAGGCGATAGGATGTTCACGCCTGTGGATATTAAAAATTTTAGATTAATTTATCATTTAGTTAAAGAGAAAGGCTTTACCTTAGACGGTGCTAAGAAAAAATTATTAGCAGAGCCAGAAGCTACCAAAAACAACCTTGAAATTATTGAAAGATTGGAAAAGGTGAAGGCTGAATTGCTCAAAATCAAAAACGAACTTTAATGTTTTCGGTCTAGTTGGATCGATGTTTGACCAATTTTGTCAAAAAACTGACAAAATATCAGTTTAAAAATACTTGGTATATATATTGAGCTATAGCTAAAAGTAAAAAAATAAAAAATAGTATGGATAAATTAAAAAAGTGGTTGCCGTTAATAGTTGTAGGTTTATTTCTGTTATGGGGGTATAGCTCCTTTAAAGGATTTAATAATACAGC
>NZ_JAQWGB010000147.1 GCF_029238425.1 Flavicella sp. | reverse complement strand
GAAAAAGAATATTTTACTTTGTTTCTTCTAGAGTCGTAGAAAAATTTGAAAATTTTGATATCAACTCCTCTGATACCTCATAATAATCTGGATGGATAATTTTTGCCAACACTTCGATTCCGTTGACCAAAGTACTTGCAGAAGGCTGTGTGAACATATCAAAATCGGCAAGATACACAGCATTATTTTTTACTGCTCTTAAGGAATTCCATTCAGGACGTTCCGTTAAAAATGGCATATCTTTTAAAGTAGTTTCTGTAGTATACCCACAAGGTGCTATGACCAAAACCTCAGGATCGTATTTTACAATTTTATCCCAATCCACAACAATACTGTCCCCAGAAGGATGTGATAAAAGATCCACACCTCCTGCACATCCTATTTGATGAGGAATCCAATGTCCACAATTAAACAATGGATCTATCCACTCTAGTAGCATCACAGATTTTTGAAGCAATCGATTCTCTCTTTGCACATCAATCACCTTGTCTATTCTACTTTCTAATTCTTTTACATGCGCTACCCCAACTTCTTTTTTACCCATGGCTGATGCGATGGTGATTACAGAATCCAACACATCTTGTAACGATCCTGGATTGATGGGGATCAACACTGGTTCTTTCTCCAAATTTGCAACTGCCGCCGCCGTACATTTTGTATCTATTTGGCAAACCTCACAAACATCTTGGGTAAAAATTACATCAGGTGCAATTTTAGCAAGTGCTTCTTCATCCACAAAATACAAACTCTCCCCAGTCTTCTTACTATTTGAAAACAGTGTATTTATTTCATCACTTGTATAATTCTTGCCCTCCATCACGCATCGAACCACGCGTGTTTTTTCTTCCAATGCTTTTGCAGGACACTCAAAGGTAATTCCATCCAAAACATCTTGTAAACCCATATCGTAAATCATTTGGGTAATTGCGGGTAAAAAAGAGGATACTTTCATTTTTGATATTATTTTTTAATCTCCATAGCAATATGCGGTATGGTATCTTCTAAATATTCCTCACCAACAGCCATAAAACCGTGAGATTCATAAAATTTCTTTAGATATAATTGTGCAGAAATATGGATATCAAACTCGTTGAATTTTTTTTCAATACTTTTTATAGAAAAGGACACCAATTGATTTCCATAATCATATTTTCTATATTTTTTTGCTACTACCACCCTTCCTATACTGGCTAAATCGTAGCAATCTTTACTTTTAAAAATCCTAGCATAGGCAACCAATTCATTTTTAACATAACCAACGATATGTAGCGACTTTTGATCTTTAAAATCTACATCCAAATAGGCAGAATCTTGCTCTACAACAAATACATCGGCTCGTAAATGAAGTACTTTATAAAGTTCATCTACAGAAAAATCCTTGAAATGTTTTATTTGAAATTCGATCATAGAAACGTTGCTAGTTCTAACTGCGAAATTAACTTCTTTTAAAGATAATCATAACATTTTTAAAAATATTCTAAAAATCTATCAATCTTTGCAGCTCAAAAAAAATCAAAATGATCTATTATATTTCAGGAGGTGAACGGTCAGGTAAGAGTTCTTATGCTCAAAAACTAGCAGAAGATTTATCCTCTGCTCCTTACTATTTAGCGACTTCAAGAATCTGGGACAAAGACTTTCAAAAAAGAGTAGATCGACACGTTTCCGACAGGGATGAACGCTGGACTACTCTTGAAGAAGAAAAATTTTTAAGTACGGTAATTCCTCAAAAATCAGTGGTTGTAATTGATTGTGTTACTTTATGGTTGACAAACTTTTTTGTTGATACTAAATATGATGTAGAGAAATCTTTAGGTTTGGCAAAAGAAGAAATAAAGAAACTTCAAGAGCTTGATGCCACCATCATCATCATTTCAAATGAGATTGGAATGGGAATACATTCTGAACATGAATCCGGTAGAAAATTTACAGAATTACAAGGTTGGACCAATCAAGCGATTGCAAAAGTTGCTGACAAGGCAACTTTTATGGTTTCTGGATTACCTTTACATTTAAAATAAGACAGATGAAATTCGATATAAAAAAAATAGATACCTCTTTAGAAAAAGAGATCCAACATAAAATTAATTTCAAAACAAAACCTGTCGGATCTTTAGGTGTTTTAGAAAATATTGGAACCCAAATATCTTTGATCCAAAACACATTAACTCCTACAATATCCAAACCCACAATCGTTATATTTGCTGGGGATCATGGAGTGGTACAAAATCACCCCGTTAGTCCATTTCCTCAAGAAGTTACCGCACAAATGGTGTTGAACTTTTTACAAGGAGGAGCTGCTATCAATGTGTTTTCAGAATTAAATGAGATTGATTTAAAAGTGGTAGACAGTGGAGTCAATTTTGACTTTGAAAACAACCCTAATTTGATCCATGCCAAAATAAACCCTTCTACAAAAGATTACACAAAAGAAGCGGCCATGTCTATTCAAGATTGTGAAAAAGCTCTGAAAAAAGGGGCAGATATCGTAACAAAAATATTTTCTACAGGATGCAATACCATTGGTTTTGGAGAAATGGGAATCGGAAACACCTCTTCTGCGTCCTTGCTTATGAGTTCGTTTGCAAATGCTCCTATTGAAGATTGTACTGGAAAAGGAACGGGGCATACTGAAGAAGGTGTTAAAACAAAAGTTGATATTCTTAAAAAAGCACAAAGAATTCATGCGAATGCGACATTAGCTATTGAAATTTTAGCTGCTTTTGGTGGCTATGAAATAGCAATGATGACAGGTGCTTTTCTACAAGCAGCGAAACTTCAAATGACTATCCTTGTAGATGGATTTATCACCACAAGTGCATTGTTGGCAGCAAGTGAAATCAATAAAAACGTACTAGATTATTGTATTTTCTCGCATACCTCTGGAGAAAAAGGACATGAAAAAATGTTAGAATCTATAAACGCAAAACCTTTACTCAATTTCGGGTTAAGATTAGGAGAAGGAACGGGAGCGGCATTGGCTGTCCCAACCTTGAAAGCTGCTGTTGCATTTATTAATAAAATGGCTTCCTTCGAAAG
>NZ_JAQWGB010000121.1 GCF_029238425.1 Flavicella sp. | reverse complement strand
CTCTACAGAAACAAATGATCTTACGTCATTTAAATCGATGGACAACAAAGCCTATGTAGATTTTACAAGTCCATATTTACTGGGGAAATTTAGAGTTCTTGCTGGTTATCATTATTATTATCAGGGTTATAAAAAAGTGGTTAATACGGATACTGGAGTCATTCCGAATCAAATCAAGAATGATGCGATTTCCGTTGGAGCAGATTGGAAAGCCTCGTTTAAAGCATTTCATTTGAATGCCAGTGCCTCTACCAATATTATTGGAAGTATCAACGGTAACAATTTATTTGTTGAAGCGGCTTTTAGAAATACCAAAAACTTTAAACTATCGAGTTCTATTTTATTCAACTCTAAATCCCCAACTGCCAATTATTTACTTTTCCAAAGTAATTTTGTGGATTACAACTGGTTTAATGACTTTAAAAACATCAATACAAGAACCTTAAATTTTGATTTCGCTACAAAATGGGTTCAAGCCTCTGCCGCGATTACGCAAATAGAAAACTATGCTTACTTTAATGAAGAAGCACAGTCCATCCCTCAGCAATATGGAGAAACTGTGAATTACTTTAAAGTGAGAGCTCATAACGAATTAAAATTTGGTTATTTTGGCTTAGATACTGATTTAATTTACCAACAAGTAACCAGTGGAGCTAACGTTTACAAGTTACCAGATGCAGTTATCCGAAGTACATTTTATTTTTCTAAAGTATTCTTCGAAAAAAAATCATTGTTTTTACAAACGGGAATTACAGGTAAGTATTTCAATGCTTATCACGCCAATAATTTCAATCCTTTGTTAGGAGAATTTACCTTACAAACAACGGAGCTAATTGGTGGGAAACCGATCTTTGATGCATTTATCAATGCACAAATCAGAAGAACCAAATTGTACTTTACTTTTGAAAACTTAATGCAGTTGACAAAAAACAATTACTATTACTCTGCTCCTAGCAAACCTTATACAGACTTTAAAATAAAATTTGGTTTTGTTTGGTATTTCTTTAAATAGAAATCCTTCAATTTCCTGAAATCTTACTGTACTATGCCCAAAGAATTACAACTTCAAGTAAAACCAAAAGTAGCAGCAACTGAGTGGTTGTTAAAAAAAGAGGTTTCTTATAAGTTAAAGGTATCTACTGACGATATCAAACACGTTGAAATTCTTAAAAGGTCCATTGATGCAAGACAAAAGGCAATTAAAATAAATTTAAAAGTTGCTGTTTATATACACGAAGAATTTTTAGAGGAACTCCCTAATTTACCAGACTACCAAAATTGTAGCACAAAAGAAGAGGTACTGGTTGTTGGAGCTGGACCTGCAGGATTATTCGCGGCATTAAAACTGATTGAAAAGGGGTTAAAACCTATTGTATTGGAAAGAGGAAAAGATGTAAGAGCTCGAAGAAGAGATCTTGCCGCCATCAATAAATTACATATCGTAGATGAGGACTCTAATTATTGTTTTGGTGAAGGGGGAGCCGGTACATACTCTGATGGAAAACTATATACTCGCTCTAAAAAAAGGGGTGATGTCAATGCTATATTAAAACTATTGGTTGCCTTTGGTGCCACAAAAAATATTTTAATTGACGCACATCCTCATATCGGAACTAATAAATTGCCAAAAATCATCGCCAGCATGCGCGATGCCATTATTGCAAATGGTGGAGAAGTCCGATTTGAAGCCAGAGTTACTGATATCTTACTGAAAGAAAATGAAATAAATGGTGTTACACTGCAAGACGGAACGAGTATCAAAGCAAAAAAACTGATCCTAGCGACTGGGCATTCGGCTCGTGATATTTTTGAATTGTTACACCAAAAAAATATTCTAATTGAAGCCAAACCTTTTGCACTAGGGGTTCGCGTTGAACACCCTCAGAGTTTGATTGACAGCATTCAATACAAATGTGATATTAGAAGTGAGTACTTACCTCCTGCTCCTTACAGTATCGTAAAGCAAGTAAAAGGAAGAGGTGTCTATTCTTTTTGTATGTGTCCTGGTGGAATCATTGCTCCCTGCGCAACAAGTCCAGGTGAAGTGGTTACCAACGGATGGTCACCTTCCAAAAGAGATCAACCTACCTCAAATTCCGGAATTGCGGTTGAACTGAGACTGGAAGATTTTAAAGAATTTCAACAATACGGTCCTTTGGCTGCCATGGAGTTTCAAAAGAAAATTGAACAACATGCCTGGCGTTTAGGAGGAGAAACTCAAAAAGTTCCTGCACAACGTTTGGCCGATTTCACAAAAGGAAAATTATCTAATGATATTCCTAAAACAAGTTACCAGCCAGGTACTACCTCTGTGGAATTAGGAAAAGTATTTCCATCTTTTATTCATAAAACATTGCAAGAAGGATTCAAACAGTTTGATAAATCCATGCGTGGTTATTTGACCAATGATGCGGTTGTACATGCTCCAGAATCTCGTACTTCATCCCCGGTTAGAATTCCGCGTGACAATTATACTTTAGAGCATCCTCAAATCAAAGGTTTATATCCATGTGGTGAAGGAGCAGGTTATGCAGGAGGAATTATTTCTGCAGCAATCGACGGTGAAAAATGTGCCGAACAATGTAAAATTAGCATATCAAACAGTTAACGACTTTCTTGTTTAAATTCTCAAACTAATTCTTCAACTTTTATAATATTGTGTAACTTTGTCTAGCAAAATATACAGTAATGAATTTACCTTTTTATAAATACCAAGGAAC
The DNA here is from genome assembly GCF_029238425.1 of Flavicella sp. Classification (GTDB taxonomy): domain Bacteria; phylum Bacteroidota; class Bacteroidia; order Flavobacteriales; family Flavobacteriaceae; genus Flavicella. The sequence goes on along the minus strand of NZ_JAQWGB010000121.1, from coordinate 1,807 downwards.
CGGAAATGATTTTGTAATGATCGATAATCGAGATTTGCATTTCAAACAAGATAACACAGAATTGATACACAAATTATGTGATCGTCGCTTTGGTGTTGGTGCAGATGGACTTATTCTATTAAATCCTTCTGATAAGTACGATTTTACGATGGTTTATTATAATGCTGATGGGAACGAAAGTACCATGTGTGGTAATGGTGGACGTTGTTTAGTTGCCTTTGCGCATGACCTTGGTGTGATTGAAAACACCACTACTTTTGATGCAGTAGATGGTTTGCATCATGCAAGCATAGAAAACGGATTGGTAAATCTACAAATGATTGATGTTGAGGATATCCAAATCAATGAGCAGTATGCTTTTTTAAATACAGGATCTCCGCACCATGTACAATTGGTTGAAAATATTGGAGAATATGATGTGTATGCCAATGGAAAATCCATTAGAAATGGTGCTCCCTATTTTCAAGAAGGGACCAACGTAAATTTTGCTGAAGCCATTGATGATACTACTTTTAGAGTAAGAACTTATGAGCGTGGTGTTGAAGACGAAACTTTAGCTTGTGGTACCGGTGTAACCGCTGTGGCCATTGCTATGTTTGAACAAAACATTACACAAAGCAACCAAATCAAACTATTGGTTGAAGGTGGAGAATTGGAAGTTTCTTTTGACAAAAAAGAAGATTCTTTTCATGATGTATTCCTTAAAGGACCTGCAAAATTTGTTTTTAAAGGGAACTTTGAGCTGTAATTGAATTTTTTAGAATGAAAACCTTAAAAGGTATTAAAATCAACTTACGTCCTTTAGAACCTGAGGATCTTCAATTTTTGTATGATACAGAAAATGATGAATCTAATTGGAAGGTTAGCGGGACACAAGTTCCTTTTTCTAAACACATTCTAAAAAATTACATTGCTAACGCACATCAAGATATCTACGAAGCCAAACAGGCTCGTTTTGTCATTGAACACAAAGAATTGAAAATCCCTGTTGGGATGATTGATTTATTTGACTTTGATGCATTTCATAAAAGGGCTGGAATTGGAATTTTAGTTTTAGAAAAATTTCAAAATATAGGTATCGCCTCAGAGGCTCTACAAATGATTATTTCTTACGGATTTCACTACCTCAACCTGCATCAATTATACGCCAATATCACAACTGACAATAGGAACAGTCTTAGTTTGTTTAAAAAATTTAAATTTAAAAACATCGGCGTAAAAAAAGATTGGATATATTACGACCATCAATTTTATGACGAAGCTACCTTTCAACTAATACATTCCATATCTGGAAACCATGAATAAAAAAACCACACTTATAGGAGGACTCCTTATCATTGCTATACTAGCGATCATTTCTTTTAATTATTATTCTAAAATATACGGAACCAATGTTAAGAACGATGCACTCATCCAAATTCCTACAGGAACTTCTATAGAAGAGCTGAAAACAATCTTAACTCCTTATCTAGAAGATGTAGAAAGTTTTGAATGGGTTGCAAACAAAAAAAAATATGCTACGAATATAAAATCGGGACAATACTCGATAAAAGCGGCTGCGAACAACAATGAACTAGTCAATTTATTACGTAGCGGTAAACAAACTCCAGTAAAATTGAGTTTCAACAATCAACACCAGTTAGAAAACTTAGCAGGTCGTATTGCAATCCAAATTGAAGCGGATTCTATTTCTTTACTCAAAGCGTTTAAGGATCCAGAATTTTTAAAACAAAACGACTTCAATACAAAGACTGCGCTTGCCATGTATATTCCGAACAGCTATCAAGTATACTGGAACACAAGTGCC
>NZ_JAQWGB010000098.1 GCF_029238425.1 Flavicella sp. | reverse complement strand
TATTGCGATAGGGCTCACCTCTTCCCATTCCGAACAGAGAAGTTAAACCTATCAGCGCAGATGGTACTGCCTAACCGGTGGGAGAGTATGTCACCGCCTTTTTTTGAAACCTCAATCATGTATGTGATTGAGGTTTTTTTTGCTTTTGTTTTACTCAATACGTTGAAAAATCAAATTTTATATATATCGTATTGAATGTCTATATAAATGGAGTTCAGTAGTAAGCCATTGCCTTTTTAATACAAGTTTGTTTTGTTTATATTTACTTTATAGTACAGAATATATTCTTTTTTATAAATTAATAATTTTCAGAGGATGGCAACATTAGATAAAGTAAATCAATTAAAACTAGAAATGTCTAAATCTGTCATAGGGCAAGAGAAATTGATTGATCGATTACTTTTGGTGTTGCTGGCGAATGGAAATATACTTTTAGAAAGTTTACCGGGTTTAGCTAAAACGAGAACGATTAAAAGTTTGGCAAAGGAGTTGAATTGTGGTTTAAGTAGAATTCAATTTACGCCGGATTTATTACCATCGGATATAACAGGAACAGAAATTTATCAGCCAGAATCCGAAGAAAAATTTATATTTCAGAAAGGACCAATCTTCAGTAATTTAATTTTAGCGGATGAGATCAATAGAGCGCCTGCAAAAGTTCAATCGGCCTTATTAGAAGCGATGGAAGAGCGACAGGTATCAGTAGCGGGTACCACTTATAGTATGGAAAAGTTGTTTATGGTTATGGCAACTCAAAATCCTGTGGAGCAGGAAGGAACGTATCCTTTACCAGAAGCCCAAATGGATCGATTTTTAATGCATGTTACCATTGATTATCCAGACGATGATTCTGAATTGAAAATCATGCGTTTGAATAGAGAGGAACAGTTAGCCTCAAAAGAAAAATTAAAAGAAAAGTTGGATCCAAAAGTAGTTTTTGAAGCAAGAGAAGAAATTGCGAAATTCTCTATATCAGAAAACATGGAAAAATATATTGTAGATATTATTGCTGCAACGAGATACCCGGAAAAATACAATAAGGATTTAAAAGCATGGATAGATTTTGGAGCAAGTCCAAGAGGAACAATTGCTTTAGATAGAGCAGCCCGTACTCATGCTTGGATGGCAGGTCAATCCTATGTGTCTCCAGATAATATTCGCGCTGTTGTTCATGATTGTTTGAGGCATAGGGTAAGTTTAAGTTATGAAGCGAATGCTCAAGGTGTCGCAATAGATGACGTTTTAAATGAAGTATTGAATCAAGTAGCAGTGGTAGCATAATTTATGGGTAGAGATTCTGGTTTTCCTGAAAACGTATTTATTTCACTTGAGAATTTACTCAAGATGGAATCTGTAGCAAGTGGCTTTAGTTTTCTGGCTAACAAGCAAAGGGTTAAAAGTGTTCTTGGTGGTAAGCATGCTTCTAAATTACGTGGAAGAGGTTTGGACTTTGAAGAAGTAAGAAATTATGTTCCAGGTGATGATGTAAGAAACATTGATTGGAAAGTTACTGCTAGAACTCAAAAAACACATTTAAGAGTATTTACAGAAGAAAAGGAAAAACCTGCGTTGATCATTGTAGATCAAACAAAATCGATGTTTTTTGGGAGTAAGTTGAAAACCAAATCGGTTGTAGCGGCCGAGTTAGCTGCTATCGCAGCTTTTCGTGTTTCAAAAGAAGGAGATCGAGTTGGTGGAATTGTTTTTGGAGATAATGGTGTAGATGCAGTTTTACCGAAAAGAAATAGAAAAAATATATTGTTCTTTTTTGAAAATCTGCTCAAGAGAAATCATGAATTAAAGGAATCTAAATCGCATAAATTTGAAGCGGGTTTGCAGGAGGTGTTTCAAAAAGTAAGGAATATTATTTCCCATGACTATTTGATTTTTATTGTGAGTGATTTTCATCGCTATTCAGAAAACGTGATAAAAGAAATCTCCTATATGGCTGCTCATAACGATGTTATTTTGGCTAAAGTATATGATCCGTTGGAAAGAAATTTATTGCCAGTGAAATATGTAGGCGGTGATGGTTCGAAACAATTGTCAATTGATGGAAAGGATAAAAAGTTGGTGAAAGACTTTCAAGATGGGTTCGATTCAGATTATATGAATTTTGAAAAAGAAATGAAGAAGCATAAAATACCCATGTTTAAAATAAATACAGTAGACGATGTAAGTGAGCAAATTCAAAATGTTTTCAATGGTATTTGAACATTTACATAAGTTGTTGCTATTTTCTTTTCAAGAAAATGATTTTATCGAGGATCTTGGACCCTTGTTAGAACCAAATGCGGTGTCCTTTTCTTTTGACACTTTGGGCTGGAAAGTGAGTTTGGTATGTGTTATTGCAGTAATGCTTTCAATTGTTTTTTTTCAAATGAGACTATATTTCAAAAATAAATATCGTCGAATGGCAATATATGATCTTTTACTACGGATTGAATCGCCTAATCTGGAAAATTATCATAAAGTAAATTATGCTAATTTGATCCTAAAAAAAGTTGCTATTCAAGTGTATGGTAGAGAGAAGGTAGCGAAAATGTTTGGTGAACAATGGTTACAGTACTTAGATTCAAAATGTGAAAAATCTGAGCTAAGTGAATTGAAAATAGTTTTTGAAAATTCAAGTTATAATTTAAAGCAGATCTCTGACTCCGAATTTGATTTAGTATTGGAGAGAACAAAAAAATGGATACATCAACATGCCAGATAATTTTGAAATCATACATGTTTGGGTTTTGTTTTTGGCACCGTTGCCATTGCTATTGTATTTTGTTTTACCGGCATTAAAGATTAAAAGTGCTTCTTTGTTAATTCCGAACATTGTCAAGTCATCAATATATACCAAACAAGAACCGAAAAAATCTTCTTTTGTAAACAAAAAGTCTTTTTTAGAAGTGTTGGTACAAAGTATTATATGGTTGTTGTTATTGGCAAGTTTATCCTCACCGCAATTAGTAGGTAAGGCCGAGTTGAAAGCGAAAAATTCGAGAAATTTTTTGATTGTCGCAGATTTGTCTTTTAGTATGGCTCAAAAGGATTGGAAGATCGAAAACAAACCTGTAACGCGATGGGAAGCAGTTACAACGGTTATGGATGAGTTTATAGAAAAGAGAGAAGGTGATAGAATGGGATTGGTTTTATTTGGTTCCAATGCGTATGTTCAGGCACCGTTTACTCCGGATTTGATTACTGTGAAAACTATGTTAGATGAGGCAGCTGTTGGTTTGGCTGGTCAGACGACTTCTATTGGTAAAGCTATTATGAAAGGAATTGATTTGTTTGATAAAGATACTATTCAAACAAAAGTTATGCTATTGCTAACAGATGGGGTGGATGCAGGAATTGGGGTGTTGCCTTTAGATGCTGCTGATATTGCAAAAAGAGATTCTATTATGATTTACACAATTGGTATTGGTGATCCAAACAGTGGAAACTCTGACTTAGATGAAAAAACTCTAGAAGAAATTGCTGAGATAACGGAAGGACAATATTTTAGGGCAATGAATACTGAGAGATTGAATTCAATATATGATGAATTAGATAAATTAGAGCCTATAGAATACGAAGAAGAGACTTATAGACCACGTACCTTATTGTATCATTATCCCTTAGGTGTGGCTTTGATTTTGTTTTTGGGATATAGTTTATTGTCGGGAATTATCTCTTTTTACAAAAAAAGGTTAAAAACGGAAAAGAATGATTGAGAATCTAAATACAAGTGTGTTTGAGGATCTTCATTTGTTAAGACCTCAATTTTTATGGTTGCTTATTCCAATAGTTGTGATAGTGGTATTATTCGTTTTTTCTAGGAAAGAAGAAGTGAAATGGAAAAAACAAATCCCATCTCATCTTCAACCTTTTATGATTGAGAAAGGGAATCAAACAAAATTAATAGTTTGGAAGTGCCTTTTGTATGTGAGTTTTGTTTTAGCCGTTTTAGGGTTGTCAGGACCAACTTGGTCTAAGATAGAAATACCAGGTAAAACGTTAGAAACCCCCATGGTAATTGTATTGGATTTGTCACAGAGTATGATGGCAACGGATATTCAACCAAGTAGATTGGAAAGAGCTAAGTTCAAAATTACCGACCTGTTAAAGGAAAAACCTGGTGCTAGAGTGGCATTGGTTGGATATTCCGGAACTGCACATGTAATCCTTCCCTTGACCAATGATTATTCCTTAATTGATTCACATATCAATCAATTGACACCAAATGTAATGCCGTTCTATGGAAGCGATTTACATGCCGGAATTGAAAAGGCTATTGAGTTGACTAGTGTTACAGAGGCCCCAGCTACTGTGGTTGTTTTTTCAGACGATTTTTCGGAAGATAATTTTGAGTATTTGACGAAAATGAGTCAGACTGTAAATTCAACATTCGAAATATTTCCTGTCAATACGATAACAGGATCTTCTATCCCTTATGGAAGATATCATAGAGAAATGAGAGATGATAAAGGTGAAATAATTATTTCTAAGTTGAATGAAAATGTATTGCAAAAACTAAATTCTTTGCAAAATGTTCGAGTTAATTATTTGACTTTAGACAATAGTGATGTAGAGTTGGTTGCCAAAAGTATTAGAGATCATTTAAAATTTACAGATAGAGCGGAAGAGAAAGAGGATGATTGGCAAGATCAAGGAATTTATTTCATCATTCCATTTGCCGTCATTTTACTGTTTTATTTTAGAAAAGGGATGGTATTGTTTTTATTCCTAATCGTTTTGAATTCCTGTTCAAAAGACCAAAAATTTAAAGATCTATGGCTAACCAAAGATTATCAAGGTCAATTGGAGTTAGATAAGGGAAATTATGAACAAGCCGGAGAAGTTTTTCAAGATGCTTTGAGAAAAGGTATTGGGTTTTATAAAGCAGGGAATTATGATGAAGCTATTCGTGCATTTTCAAAGGACACTACTGCTCAAGGAATGTATAATTTAGGTTTGTCTTATTACAAAAATGGCGATTACGCCGCAGCTGCATTGGCCTTTGGTAGGACAGTTGAAATTGACCCTAATATGGAAGCGGCAAAAAGTAATCTTAAAGTTGCCCAGCATTTATCAGCCGGAACAAGTGAAACTCCAGAAGATGCTACTGCAGACAAAGGAAATAAAGAAAGAGCACAAAATGAAGAAAATAAAAGTCCGGAAGACTTAAGTGGTGGAGGACAAGAGGCTACCGAGAAAGATATGCAGAAAAAAAGATTGGAGGAAACGACCAATACAGACATAAGAAAAGGAAAAGAATTAGATGAATTGCCTGATGATTTTGAATTGGGGAAACCTGGGGAAAGTCCGAAAATAATGATGCAGAAAGTAGATGATGATCCCTCTTTGTTTTTAAAAAGGAAATTTAAACATCAAGTAAAAAAAGAAGGTTTGAAACCCAATGGAAAAATGAATAAATGGTAATAAAAAAGCGGACATATTTATTTTGGGTTTTTCTGTGGTGTACTTTCTTACTTCAGGCTCAAAGACATCTGAGAACAGAAGTGAGTTTTAACAAAGGCTCAGTTTATGTTGGAGAACCTATTGAAGTGAGTGTTACGGTGTATTCTTCAACTTGGTTTACGGAAGGAGTTGATCCAGGGAATATTAAAATTAATGGAGCTTATACGGTTTATTTTAGATCGTTAAGTACCTCAAAAAAGTTTGGCAATAAACTATATGCCGGAGTTACGTTGTTTTTCAATGTGTTTCCATACAATGAAGAGAATGTTGAATTTCCATCCTTGGAATTTGTGGTTGAAACTCCGGATGAAGGAAATTATGTGGGTGTCAAGCGAAAAGTAAAGACACGTGCAAGAGAAATTGTAGTGAAGCCGATTCCACCAGGAATGGATAAAAATGCTTGGCTAGTTTCTTCATCCATGAGAGTTTATGATTCTTGGAAAGGAGATTTGACAAAAGTGAAAGTTGGAGATGTTTTAGTAAGAAATATTACCATGAAGGTGGGAGGAACCATTTCAGAGTTTATTCCCCAAATTCAATTTGATTCGATCGAAGGAATTAGTTTATATCCTAAAAGATCTTATTTAAAAAATAATAAAACAAAAACTGCTATTAGTGCGCAAAGAACAGATGGTACAAGGTATTTATTTGAGAAAGAAGGAGTTTATATAATCCCAGAGATTACGGTGTATTGGTGGAACCCGAGGTATAGCAAATTATATAAAAGAGTATTAAAAGAAACGAAGATAGAGGTTGCACCAAATCCTGATTTAGGAATGCTAGAGAGTGTTCGGAAATCATTAGAAGCAACAGTTGAAAAAGAATCCGAGGAAGAAAAAGAGTTGCTGATATTTGGATTTTCTTTAAAGCAGTTTTTAGCTATAATTTTGGTTTCAATAGTAACGTTATTTTTTGGATTTAAAATTTTGAGAAAAGCGATAAAAGCAGTCAAGGCAAAAAAAGCTGCCTATGAAAAATCTGAAGCATTCTTTTTTAATAGATTTTTAAAAGAGAAAATTTATAAAAATCAGCAAACCGAAATTTATAAATGGCTAGGTCAATTGTCACTTAAGGAACCGAGTATCGAATATTTCATTACTATTTATGGAACTAAAAAATTGAAAGAAGTATTTGAAATTAATAAAAGTGAAGAAAATGATTTTTCTAAGATATTGGCCTTAAAATTGGAATGGAAGAAGGCAAGAAAAAACTTTATAAACTCAAAAAAAGAGAATTCAACTACAAACTCTAACTGGGTAAATCCTTAGATTTGTCAAAGTACATATCAATTGCTCATGAATAATATTTTACGAAGAACTTTAGAATCTTTATGTGTCATTTTAATTTTTACATTGATTGGATGTAAAGAGGAGAAGAAAGATGCCTATACAAAAGTCAGTTATGATTATAAAAACTCAAAATTTGTAGGATCTGAAACTTGTAGGGAATGTCATCAAGAAGCCACCAAGAAATGGGAAGGTTCTCATCATGATATGGCGATGAAGCTAGCTGATTCAACAACGGTTAAAGGAGACTTTAATAATTCGGTTTTTGTTCATAAAGGAGTCAAGTCGTCTTTTTATAAAAAAGGCCAAGATTTTTATGTTACTACAGCAAATAAAAAGGGAGTTCCAGAAGAGTATAAAATAGTCTATACGTTTGGTGTAACTCCGCTACAACAATTTATAGTCGCTTTTCCCAATGGGGCATATCAGTGTTTATTGACGGCTTGGGATTCGGTAGAAAAGAAATGGTTTCATTTACAGAAAGATGTGAATTTACAACATGACGAATGGTTGAACTGGACGGGTGGTGCTTCCAATTGGAATACCATGTGTGCGGATTGTCACTCTACCGATTTGAAAAAGAATTTCGATTCCAAAACAGGACAATATGCAACAACTTTTAGTGAGATTAACGTAAGTTGTGAAGCTTGTCACGGTCCAGCTTCCGCACATGTTAGCTATTATAAAAATCCTATAGAAGGTCAAGTACCACCAGAAATGTATATGGATTCCGATATGAGATCTAAGGAATTGGTAGATAAATGTGCTAGATGCCATTCAAGGCGAACTCAGATAACCGACTACTTTGATTATAAGGGGGACTTTATGGATCATTATATTCCTCGATTGTTAGAATCACCAACCTATCATTTAGATGGTCAAATTTTAGACGAAGATTATGTGTATGCCTCTTTTGTACAGAGTAAAATGTATCACAATGGAGTTTCATGCAAAGATTGCCATGATGTCCATTCTTTACAATTAAAAAAGGAAGGGAATGCCCTGTGTATGAGTTGTCATCAACCAAAATATGATACCTATGAGCATCATAAACACAAAGTAGGAACAGAGCAATCGGCCTGTGTCAATTGTCATATGGTTGGTAAAGTGTATATGGGGAATGACTATCGTCGTGATCATAGTTTTAGAATACCAAGACCAGATCAATCTATACAGTATGGGACGCCAAATGCATGTGTTACTTGTCATACCGGTCAAACGAATGAATGGGCTGCCAAGGCAATTGTTACAAATTATGGTTCTGAAAGAGAAGATCATTTTTCTGATTATTTACTAAAAGGTTCTCAAGGAGACAAAGAAGCTTTACTGAAGTTGTTAGAAGGATCAAAATACCCAGATGTTTCTAGAGCTACTTCAATGTCATCTTTAATAAATCAAGGAGCCAATAGAGAGGAAGTAAAACAAATTGCGATGTACTTGAAAGCTGATTCTCCAATTTTAAGAAGAGAGGCAATTGTATCAATTCAAAAAACTAGAGATCATTCTTATGCAAAACAAATAGAGCCTTTGTTAGGGGATTCTGTTAGGTCTGTACGACTGGCAGCCGTGAGCTATTTTGTTGCTGTAAAAATTGAATTACCTACGAATTTGAAATATAATAAAGCAAAGAAGGAATTTTTAAGCTTCTTAGATTTAAATTCCGATTTTGCGAGTGGACAATTACAGATTGCAGAATATTTACAAACTAATGGAGAGATTGATTTGGCGATAAAAGCTTATGAAAAAGCCATAGAAATAGATTCATATTATAATAGGGCTAGAATGAATTTAGCTATGTTGTATTATCAACAAAAGAACTATGATAAGAGTATTAAACTGTATAAAGAAGTTATTAAATTAGAACCTGAATTTGGTTATACGTATTATATGTTAGGTTTGTTATATAACGAAATAAAACAGCCTATAGAAGCACTTAAATATATGAAGTTGGCAACTAAAATGGACGCTACTAACTATAACGCTTTTTATAACTACGCACTACTTTTACAACAAGATAATAGGGTGAGAAAATCTTATGAAATTTTGTCTGATGCTCTTGTTAAGTTTCCAAACAATGAAAAATTATTATATGCAAAACTTGTGGTGGAGCTAAATACAAATAAGTTTACATCGGCAAGAAATACTTGTTTGGCATTGTTAGAAATTTCACCCAGTAACCCAGACTATAATCAAATAATGCAGCAATTACAAAATGAGAGATAGTTGAGTCACAAAAAGTTGGGACTTTAAAAATTTACTATATTTATAAAAAAGAGTGTTAATTTAATTTATATAAAAATGAAGAAATAGAATTTTTTCAAGTCTATTGTAACGGGGTTAGCTGCTGTTGCAGTAGGATTGAGTGCTCAGGCATAGAAAAAACCAAATATTTTGGTTATCTGGGGAGATGATGTAGGATGGGGAAACATTAGTGCTTATAACCATGGAATGATGGGGTATAAGACACCAAAGATTGATAGAATTGCGAATGAAGGAGCTATGTTTACAGATTGGTATGCGCAGCAATCTTGTACTGCAGGTAGAGCTGCTTTTATTTTAGGGCAACATCCTTTTAGAACCGGACTGTTAACGATTGGTATGCCTGGGTCAACTCAGGGAATTAAAGACAATCAGCCAACTATTGCTGAGTTGTTAAAAAATCAAGGATATACTTCGGGTCAGTTTGGAAAAAACCATTTAGGAGATAGAGATGAGCATTTACCCACTAATCATGGATTTGATGAGTTTTATGGAAACCTGTACCATTTAAATGCGGAGGAAGAGCCAGAAACTTATTACTATCCAAAAGATCCTGAGTTTCATAAGAAATTTGGTCCAAGAGGTGTAATTCATGCTACTTCTGATGGAAAAATTAAAGATACAGGACCTTTAACAAGAAAACGTATGGAAACTGCTGATGATGAATTTACGGCAGCTGCAATTAAGTTTATTGAAAAAGCGCATGCTAACAAACAGCCTTTCTTTGTGTGGTTGAGTGCTACACGTATGCATGTTTGGACACATATGAAAGAGGAAAGTATAGGAGTAACTGGTATTGGACTGTATCCTGATGGAATGGCTGAACATGACAAAACAATTGGAGTTGTGTTAGATAAGCTTGAGGAATTAGGGATTATTGATACTACCTTAATTATGTATTCTACGGATAATGGAGCAGAGAAATTTACTTGGCCTGATGGTGGTACTACTCCGTTCAAAGGAGAAAAAGGTACTACTTGGGAAGGTGGTTTCAGAGTACCGTGTGCTATTCGTTGGCCGGGAGTTATTAAACCTGGAACTGTTGAAAATGGTATTTTCTCACACGAAGATATGATGCCAACAATTTTAGCAGCAGCGGGTGTACCAGATGTAAAAGAGAAATTACTGAAAGGATATAAAGCGAATGATAAAAAGTTCAACGTTCATTTAGATGGATATAATATGATGCCTTACTTAAAAGGAGAGGCAAAGGAAAACCCAAGAAAAGAAATATTTTATTTTGATGCTGGAGGTAATTTAAATGCCTTGAGATATGAGAATTGGAAATTACACTTTTCTGTGATGGAAGGAGCGATTAATGAAGCCTACAGAAAAACACCATCTTGGCCTTTGATTGTAAATTTAAGAGCTGATCCGTATGAGGTGTCTACAGATTCTGCATTGTATATTCGTTGGATGGCAGATAATATGTGGTTGTTTGTGCCTGCTCAGGCCTATATTGGTGAATTTTTACAAACCTTTAAGAAATACCCACCGGTTCAAGGAGGTTCTTTATGAATAGATAAAGTTGTTCAATCATTGAACACTCCTTCAAGAAATTAAACTTAATTTAAATATTTAAAAGCTTGTATCTAGAATTAGATACAAGCTTTTTTTGTTTGGACATAATTCTTATCTTAGAGGTTAACATTTGTTTAGTTTAAGAAAATCAAATGTTTGTAATTTAGTTTGACAATTTATTTTTCTAGAGATTAGGATCTAATAAAGATACTTGTCTAAAAATCAATTATTAATCAAATATGTTATTATGAAAATGAAACAAAAACATTTCTTTAAATCCGTTATTTCGGCAATTGCGATGGTCGCAATTGGAATGAGTGCGCAAGCACAGAAAAAACCTAATATTTTGGTGATTTGGGGTGATGATATTGGACAGTCTAATATTAGTGCGTACACAAAAGGGATGATGGGGTATACAACTCCAAATATAGATCGAATTGCGAACGAAGGGATGATATTTACCGATTATTATGCTGAACAAAGTTGTACTGCTGGACGTTCTTCTTTTATTTTAGGACAAAGTGTGTTTAGAACAGGGTTGAGTAAAGTAGGATTGCCAGGTGCGAAAGAGGGGATTTCTTCAGAAGATCCAACAATTGCAGAACTTTTGAAGCCTTTAGGTTATGCCACTGGTCAGTTTGGAAAAAATCATTTAGGAGATAAAGATGAACATTTACCAACCAATCATGGTTTTGATGAGTTTTTAGGGAATTTATATCATTTAAATGCAGAGGAAGAACCTGAATTACCAGATTATCCAGACCCTAAAAAATATCCAAACTTTAGAAAAAAATATGGTCCAAGAGGTGTTATTAGTAGCTCATCAGATGGTAAAATAAAGGATACAGGACCTTTGACTAAGAAAAGAATGGAGACAATTGATGATGAAACTATAGCCGCAGCTAAAGCTTTTATTACAAAAACTGTTCAATCAGGTAAACCATTTTTTGTATGGTGGAATGGTACAAGAATGCACTTTAGAACCCATGTTAAAGAAGAGCATCAAGGAATCTCAGGACAAGACTTTTATGGAGATGGAATGGTGGAGCATGATATGCATGTTGGTGAATTGTTACAGTTGTTAGATGATTTAGGTGTTGCAGACAACACGCTTGTTACTTATAGCACGGACAATGGACCTCATAAAAATTCATGGCCAGATGCGGCTTCTAGTCCTTTTAGAGGAGAGAAAAACACCAATTGGGAAGGTGGTTGGAGAGTACCAGCAATGGTACGTTGGCCAAATAAAATTAAAGCCAATTCAATTTCAAATGAAATGATTTCTGGAATGGACTGGATGCCAACTATACTGGCAGCAGCTGGAGATAAAAAAATCAAGAAAAAGTTATTAAAAGGACATAAAGTTGGAGATAAAACTTTTAAAGTACATTTAGATGGTTACAATATGTTACCTCATTTTACAGGAAAAGAAAAAGCAGGTCCAAGGCATGAGTTGTTTTATTTCTCTGATGATGGTGATTTGACAGCTCTAAGATATGATGATTGGAAATTTATCTTCATGGAGCAGAGAATGGCAGGTACACTAGGCGTATGGGCCAATCCTTTTACACCATTAAGAGTTCCATTGATTTACAATCTTCGTAGAGATCCTTATGAGTATGCTACAATTACTTCAAATACGTATTATGATTGGTTGTTAGATCATGTGTTTTTATTGGTTCCAGCTCAAGATATTGTTGGTGAGTTTTTAGGTACTTTTCAAGAGTATCCTCCTCGCATGAAAGCAGCAAGTTTCAGTTTGGAAAAAGTAATGGATAAACTTACTGCTCCAACTTCTAACTAAGAAAATAATTAAATTTTAAAAAGGCCTAATACAAATTGTATTGGGCCTTTTTTGTTTTTTGACTCTTATTCAAATAAACGTCAAATCTATTAATGGTATATTAAAAGTAACTATCTAAAGAGTAATATTTATTTTCTTCTATAGCTTACAAAGCTATAAGAATATTTGTTTTTTTCATCAGGCTTAAAAGTTTCTCTTTTAGTTTCTTCCCAAATGGTTTTGTCGATGATAGGGAAAAAAACATCTGCTTCAAATTCATGATGTACTTCAGTAATGTCAAGTTGATCTACAAACTGAATAGCTTCTTTATAGATTTGAGCGCCTCCAATGATGAACGGGCTTTTATCTGATTTTGCTATTTCAAGAGCTTCTGAGATAGAATTTACAACAATACATCCTTCCGCTTGGTAATCCTTGTTTCTTGTGATGATTACCGTCGTTCTATTGGGAAGCGGTTTTCCAATGGATTCATAGGTGTTTCTACCCATGATTATATGATGTCCGGTAGTGGTTTTTCTAAAACGAATTAGATCTGCGGGTAAGTGCCAAATTAAATCGTTGTCTTTTCCAAGAGCATTGTTTTCTGCTATTGCAGCAATTATTGTAGTCATTTTTCAGTTGGTTTTCTAATAGACCAATTTAGTAAGGTTTATAGATTCTTGCAAGTACTTAATTGAATTATACTTGAATTTTAAAGTGATTTTTTCTTTTCCATTTTTTTTAAGATTATCATAAGATAAGTGAAATTATGGAGTACAGTTTTATAGGAGAATTAAGAGCCATCGTGAAAATATTTCGTTTTTTTTTAAGATTATGCGGTAATACTGGTTTCCAAAAAAAAATGAACTCAAAGTTGAGTTCATTTTTATAAATGTTGTTCGTAATTGTTTCTTTATACTGAAACCGCTCCTTTAATCAAAGGATGAGGATCATAACCTTCTAGTGTGAAGTCATCAAACGTAAAGTCAAAAATAGAGGTTATTTCAGGATTTATTTTCATAGTAGGCAAAGGACGTGGATCTCTAGATAGCTGCTCTTCAATCTGATCAAAATGATTCGTGTAAATATGAGCATCACCAAATGTATGAATAAACTCTCCAGCTTCTAATCCTACGACTTGCGCAATCATCATTGTTAATAATGCATACGATGCAATATTAAAAGGAACTCCTAAAAAGATATCTGCGCTTCTTTGATACAATTGACAAGATAATTTTCCATCTGCCACATAAAATTGAAAAAATGAATGACAAGGAGGTAATGCAGCTTTATTATTTGCTACATTTTCAGAAAAAGAAACAGTGGTGTCCGGCAATACACTAGGGTTCCAAGCAGAAACTAACATACGTCTACTGTTTGGGTTTGTTTTAAGAGTTTCAATTACTTCTTGAATTTGATCAATTTCCTCGCTATTCCAGCTTCTCCATTGATGTCCATAAACAGGTCCTAGATCTCCATTTTCATCTGCCCAAGCATCCCAGATTTTTACACCATTTTCTTTAAGGTAATTGATATTTGTATCTCCTTTAAGAAACCATAATAGTTCGTGAATGATAGACTTTAAGTGCAGTTTTTTAGTAGTAACCATCGGGAAGCCTTCCGATAAGTCGAAACGCATTTGGTAACCAAAGACACTTTTGGTACCAGTACCTGTTCTGTCTCCCTTGAATACACCGTTTTCTTGAACGTGCTTTACTAAATCTAAATACTGCTTCATCTTCTGTTTTTTTATCTTTTTCGTTCTTGCTTTAGGAACGAGCTGTACAAAAATAACAAAAGCATATTTTTAAAATAGCACTTGCGTTTATATTTTTAGAAAAGTAATTAACAGTTTTTAAATGAGAAAGTTTGAACTTTAGCGTTTGCTGATTTCATCTCTCAAATGTGCTGCAGTCTCGTAATCTTCTTGCTCAATGGCAATTTGCAGTTGATTGTTTAACTCCTGAAGAGACATGCGTTTAAGAGGATCTTCATCTTCTTCTTTTGTTGTTTCTGTTAACAATTCATCCATGTCAAGTTCACTTGTATCACTTACAATATCTTCAGCTTCTAGCTTTAGAAAGATACCTGCTTTTTCAAGAATTGTCTCATAAGTGTATATGGGTGCATTGAATCTTGTTGCTAAGGCAATTGCATCAGAAGTTCTAGCATCAATGATTTCTTCGGCACCATCTTTTTCACAAACAAGACTAGAGAAGAAAACTCCATCTACTAGTTTATGGATGATGACCTGTAGAACATTGATTTGAAATCTTTCAGAAAAAGTTTTGAAAAGATCATGAGTCAAAGGTCTTGGTGGTTTGATTTCTTTTTCTAATGCGATAGCAATAGATTGCGCTTCAAAAGCACCAATAATTATAGGTAAAGTTCTATTTCCTTTAATTTCAGTAAGTACCAATGCATAAGCACCGCTTTGTGTTTGGCTATATGAAATCCCCTTAATGTCTAGTTGTACTAAACTCATATCTTTTTCTAGTTGTAGTGTAAAAAAAGACTGTTTATAAGATCGAGTTAAAATTCGAAAAAATATAAACAGTCTTATATGGTTTCAATTTAGTGAAAAAACTTAGTTTTTCGACTTAAATTCTTTTAGTTTTTCAATAAGTTGAGGAACTACCTCAAAAGCGTCACCCACAATTCCGTAGTCTGCAGCCTTAAAAAATGGTGCTTCAGGGTCTGTGTTGATGACAACTTTTACTTTAGAAGCATTTACTCCTGCCAAGTGTTGAATTGCACCAGAAATTCCGATGGCAATGTATAAATTAGAAGCAACAGGTTTTCCTGTTTGTCCAACATGTTCACCATGAGGTCTCCAACCTAAATCAGAAACAGGTTTAGAACAAGCTGTTGCCGCTCCCAATACATCTGCAAGATCTTCGATCAATCCCCAGTTTTCTGGACCTTTTAAACCTCTACCTCCAGAAACAACTACATCAGCATCAGCAATAGAAACTTTTCCTGCACTTTTGTTAATACTTGTAGAGCTTACTCCAGAAGCAATAATTTCTGGTGAAAAATCTTCCTCTTCAGCAGAGCTAGCATTTTCAACAACTCCGACAGAGTTTTTAGCAAGTCCTAATACTTTAACAGCACTTGAGATTTCCGTATGATTGAAAGCTTTGTTTGAAAAAGCTTTTCTTTTAACTGTAAAAGGAGCTGTAGAGCTTGGCTCTGCAATAACATTAGAAGCATGACCTGCTTCTAGTTTTGCAGCTACAATAGGAGCAAGGTACAATCCATTTGAACTAGAATCTATGATCACAACTTCAGCATTTTCTTTTTTTGCTGCTTGCTCAATAATTGAAGCAGTGATTTTAGCATTAAAAGAAGCTAAGTCATTATTAGATACTTTGATTATTTTGTCAGCTCCGTAGCTAGCTACTTCTGAAGCATTATCTGCATTGATGGTTAAAGCTACCAATTGAGTACCTAACTGAGCGGCTATTTTTTTTCCATAAGAAACTACCTCAAATGCAATTTTTTTAAATTTTCCTTCCGATGATTCGGCAAAAACTAATACAGACATATAGTATGTGTTATTAAGTTAACGTAATTTGTTTTTCTTAGTTATCCTACTAGATAACCTTAGCGTCGTTGTGTAAAAGATCAATCAAATCATCAATTGCTCCTGCATCTACCATTTTACATGCGCTTTTTTCTTCAGGTTTATCAAACTTAACAGCCTTTGTAAGTGCCTCGGCGTTGTTGCTTGCAACCACTGCTAAAGGTTTTTTACGTGCCATCATGATTCCTCTCATATTAGGAATTCTTAGGTCTTTTTCCTCAACCAAACCTTTTTGTCCAGCAACAACCAAAGGTAACGAGCTAGATAAACTTTCTGTTCCTCCATCAATTTCTTTCGTTGCTGTAGCAGCAGTACCCTCAATTTCTAACCCTACACATGCATTGATAAAATTAAAATCGATTAAAGTTGATAAAATCCCAGGAACCATAGCTCCATTATAATCAATAGACTCTCTTCCCATAAGGATCAAATCGTAACTATTTCCTTTGATAACTTCAGCAAGTTGTTTTGCTACAGCAAAACCGTCAGTTGCTTCTGCGTCAATTCTAATTGCATCATCTGCACCGATAGCTAAAGATTTTCTTAAAGAAGGTTCTGTAGATGCATCACCAACAGTGATTACAGTAACGCTAGCTCCTTGTTTTTCTTTAAACCACATAGCTCTGGCTAATGAAAACTCATCATAAGGGTTGATCACATATTGAACACCATTGGTGTCAAATTCAGCACCATCGGCTGAGAAATTTATTTTGGAAGTCGTATCCGGAACATGACTTATACATACTAATATTTTCATAGTTATAAGGACTTGTAATGTTATTTAATAAGTAATGCGAAGGTACTTAAAATTTTAGTAAAATGTAATTTTAATAAGGAAGAGTATCTATTTTTATCAATACAATAATTTAAGTAATCTCGTCATTTTTGGCTTTGGATTTTTTCGATTTTCATAAATATAATACTTTTTATTTATTGATAATTTAAAAAATATTCTGAGAACATATTTTTTTTAATGAAAGGATAATATGTTTTGCTAAAATTTATTTTTTTTTGAGAACTAATTAACAATTATGAACTGAAAATCCTTATTTTTGCTGACTCAAAAGATGACTACAATGAAAACAATACAATTTAGAGAAGCGATTTGCGAAGCGATGAGCGAAGAAATGCGTTTGGACGAAAGCGTGTACTTGATTGGTGAAGAGGTTGCCGAATATAATGGAGCTTACAAAGCTTCTAAAGGAATGTTAGACGAATTTGGAGAGAAAAGAGTAATTGATGCACCGATTGCCGAGTTAGGTTTTGGTGGGATTGCTGTTGGTTCTACAATGACAGGTAACAGACCTATTGTTGAATATATGACATTCAACTTTGCTTTGGTTGGTATCGATCAAATTATAAACAACGCTGCTAAAATTCGTCAAATGTCCGGAGGACAGTTTCCTTGTCCAATTGTATTTAGAGGTCCTACTGCATCTGCAGGTCAATTAGGAGCAACGCATTCACAAGCTTTTGAAAACTGGTTTGCAAATACTCCAGGTTTAAAAGTGGTTGTACCATCAAACCCATATGATGCAAAAGGTTTATTAAAAGCTGCAATTCGTGATAACGATCCTGTAATTTTTATGGAGTCTGAGCAAATGTATGGTGATAAAGGTGAAGTTCCAGAAGGAGAATATATCATTCCTTTAGGAGTAGCTGATACTAAGAGAGAGGGTACTGATGTAACGATTGTATCTTTTGGAAAAATTATCAAGGAAGCTTATAAAGCTGCTGATGAATTGGCGAAAGATGGTATTTCTTGTGAGATTATTGATTTAAGAACTATTCGTCCTTTAGATAT
>NZ_JAQWGB010000071.1 GCF_029238425.1 Flavicella sp. | reverse complement strand
GTTGCATTTATAAATGAATAATTTATAATTATTCTTTTATAGCATTCACTACTAATTGTTGAATATTGGTTCTAACATCCTCTTCCCCTAACTTGTTATTTTCCATAGTTGGAAAAGTTCTATTGGAAAGAAAAACATATAGCAATCCTGTATCAGGATCTGCCCAAGCATAGGTGCCCGTAAATCCACTATGGCCAAAACTTCGATCCGATACACAACCACATGTATTCTTTACTTCTGGATTTAATTGAGGTTTATCAAACCCTACTCCTCTCCTTACAGAATCTGGAACATAGTATCTCGTATTGAATTTTTCCATTGTTTTTGTTTGGAAATATCGATGTCCTCCATAATATCCTTTTTGTAAAAATAATTGCATCATTTTTGCAACATCATTGGCATTGGCAAATAACCCTGCATTTCCTGAGACTCCCCCCATCATGGCTGCTCCCATATCATGAACTGTTCCCTGTAACTTTTGATGTCTAAAATAGCTATCTATTTCTGAAGGAATAATTCTGTCTTTCTCAAATTCGTCAATCGCATTAAATCGCAAGGTTTCTGCCCCCAAAGGACCATAAAATTCATGAGTCAAAACTTCATCCATTCCGATACCTAATTGTTCTTCCATATATTTCTTGAAAATATAAAATGCCAAACCACTGTATTTGTAGCCTGGTTTCTCTCTCTGCTCTACCGTTTTTATAGTTGTGTAAATACTATCTTTAAAATCTGTTCTTAAAAACAAATTCTCTGCAACTTTTATAGAAAAATCACCATTAGGACTGGTACTGTAATATTTTGGCAAAGGTTGGTGAGTTACACTATCCAAAGTTTCTAGGTAAAATGGAATCCATGCTTTCAACCTTGCCGTATGAGAAAACATTTCCTTCACTGTCAAAGTATCTTTATTCGTTCCTTCAAATTCAGGTAGTATTTTATCCAACCTATCTTCCAGATCAAACATTCCATCTTCTTCTCCTTTCATAATTAAAGGCACTCCTCCTAATATTTTAGTCAAGGATGCCAAATCATAAATATCTGAATTGATTACGGGTTTATTTTTTTCATAAGTATGATAACCATAGCTTTTTTGATATACCACTTTCCCATATCTAGCCACCAATATTTGCGCACCGGGAGTCATTTTTTCCTCAATAGCATATTGAATCAAACTATCTACTTTGGAGAAAGCTTTACCATTCATGCCCACCGATTCAGGCTTTCCGTAAGTCAATCTCATTAAGTTGGTCGACTTTAACCCTGCTCCTTCTTGAAACACATCTCCAATAGAAACTGGTAATTTTCCGCGAGTTTCCATCGCTCCAAAAATCATTTGGGCCACTATCTCTTGCGCATAGCTACTATTTTGATAGCCTACAAGAACAGATTCTATATTCGAAAAAGACTTCACATCTAACAAGGCATATGGACTAGCAAAAACATTTAAAAAAACTTCATTCTGTGCTGCTATCTTCTCCAAAACATCCAACTCACTCTGCTTGAATTTAAAACTCTTCCATGGATTGTTATTGGACTTATGATACCCAACAATAACTTTAGAGTACTTTTTTAATTTATTTAGATATTCACCGTTTTCATCTGGTTGAACTTCTGTAATATTTTTATAATTCTGAAGCATTCCTAAAAAAACATCACTAGGAGCATCACCTAATTTCACATAGGCAATTTTAGTGCTCTCTAAGTCTTTTATTGGAAAAACCCCATTTTGGTTTTTCAACAACGTAATAGAACTCTCTACCAATTTAGCATGCAACAAAGAATCTTGAACAGTATTTAAATCTTGGTTTAGGTCTTCAAGAGCCACAGGTTTGTATTCGTTTAAACCTGCCCAATACTTTGCCTTTAAAATCTTCTCTACCGAAAACTCAAGTCTTTCCATTGAAATTTGACCTGTATTTAAAGCTCTTTTAATTTTCTTCACAGCGGCTCCAACATTTTCCGGAATCAACAACATGTCATTTCCTGCCATAAATGCAGCCAAATCAATATCTCCAGGTTTTGCATAATTAGCAGCCCCTTTCATATTCAAAGCGTCAGTAAATATCAAACCATTAAATCCCATTTTTTCTTTTAGTAAATTGGTAATTACTTTATAAGAAATTGAGGTTGGCACCTCAGGATTTGGTTCTAAGACAGGTACACTTAAATGTGCTACCATAACACTTGATAAACCTGTATCAAAAATTTTACTGTAGGGATATAATTCTACCGACTCTAATCGATTGATATCAAACAATAACTGAGGCAAAGTTTTATGAGAATCTGAGGCTGTGTCCCCATGACCAGGAAAATGTTTGGCATTCGCCAAAACCCCTTCGCCTTGCATACCTTTGATAAAAGCCGAAGCTTTTTCTGTTACGTTGTATTTATTTTCACCAAAAGAACGGTTTCCAATAATAGGATTTTCTGGATTTGTATTGATATCAACAACCGGTGCAAAATTTATATGAATCCCTAGACGTTTACAGTGCACTCCCAATCGAGCGCCAAACTCTTCTATCAAAACATCTTTTTGAACTGCTCCCAAAGTCATATTCCAAGGATAACGAAATGTTTTTTTCAATCGCATATCCAATCCCCACTCACCATCAAACCCAATTAGCAACGGGATTTTAGATTTTTTTTGATATCTATTATTTAACGCTGCTTGTTTCTCGGGCGTCCCCTGCATAAAAATCAATCCACCAATATGATATTTTTTTATTTCAGATTCAATAAACTTCCTGTGGTTGGTATCTTTATTAGAATAGGCCTGAATCATAAATAATTGCCCAATCTTTTCGTCCAAAGACATGCTATTCATTTTTTCTTCAACCCACAAACGTTGTGCGTCAGAATCTTTTGTCAATAATGGATCTAGTTGTTGTGCATAGCTCAACAAAAACCCACATAAATAAAAAAATATAAATTTCAGCTTCATAAAATTCAAACAAATATTTTAAGGTAATTAATTTAAAAATCTTTGATGCCAGCTATCCTTTGCCGGAACTTCCCATTGATTCGATATTTCACCTTTTGTTTGAACCATATTGTTAAATACAATTGTATCTGGGGTGATTTTATTTTGTTTTGCGAACTCCTGAAAATCGGACAAACTAACAATATTTATATTGTCCCCATCCTTAAATGAAATATTCAACTTATTCATTAAATCAACAGACAATTGGCTTTCAATATTTTTCACAAAACGAACAGAAGAATCAATTGAACAACCAGAGGCGTTTGCAAAAGATTCATCTATTGCCAATACCAAAAATTGATTGTGAATAACGGTGTAACTCCCTTTCAACTGATCGCCATGACGTGTCCAATTTGTAATAAACTCTTCCGCTTCTTTCTGAATGATAGGCAACTCTTCTACTTTAAATTTTCTATCTGATTGATAGACCCAAACCCTTGCAGAGTCCGGTAATGTATTATAATCAACAAACATATTTTTTATCTTTTTGTATTCAAACTTCTTAATTTAATCTGTGTCAAAACTTTCTTAGTGTACAAAGGAAAGTCGGCATTCTGAATCCAAGCATAATAACCAGGGTTTTCTTCAAAAACATCAGTTACTTTTCTTCCTTTATACTTCCCAAAAGAAAATGTTTCATTGTCCTCTTCATCAAACATTAAAAACCCAGCAAAATCCGCTCTTTTTTGATGTGATGAATATTCACTCAAACTTTTAACATCCGTTCCAATATCTTCATATTTCTCGATCTGAGCTAAAAGTATTTCATAAGTAGCCAAAGTATCTGCTTCTGCAGAATGTGCATTCTCTAACTCTTTATCGCAATAAAATTTATAGCCCGCACTTAAAGTTCTTTGTTCTTTTTTATGGAAAATTACTTGTACGTCAATCGCTACTCGATTATTCATATCAAAATCTATTCCAACCCTAAGCATTTCTTCTGCTAATAATGGAATATCAAATCTATTTGAATTGAAGCCCGCTAAATCACAGCCCTTAATCAAAGTTTCAATATCTTTCGCTAACTGTTTGAAAGTAGGTTCATTTGCCACTTTCTCATCAGTGATTCCGTGAATTTCAGAGGTAACTTTTGGGATTTTCATTTCAGGATTCACCAACCAAGTTTTACTTTCTTTGGTTCCGTTTGGAAAAACTTTTAAAATAGATATTTCAACGATCCTATCTTTTGCTATGTTAATCCCTGTAGTCTCTAAATCAAAAAAGACAATCGGTTTTTTTAAATCTAATCCCATTCTTTATTTTTTATAAGCTGTAAAGATACTTTATTATCAATAATTGCTCTAACATATAACTTTGATTTTGATAAAAAAACACTACGCTCCATAAGCTTGATTATTAATGAAATTTTAATTTGCCATGACATAGTTTTCTAATATCTTTGCTGTCTTAAAATAAAATTCATGATTAATATAACTTTACCTGATGGAAGCGTAAGAGAATACGCTAAAAATAGTACAGCTATGGATGTTGCGATGAGCATCAGTCATGGTTTGGCTAGAAATGTGATTTCTGCAAGTTTTAATGGAGAAACCGTTGAAACCAAAACCCCATTGACCACCGACGGTAATTTAACATTGTTTACGTTTGATCAACCCGAAGGTAAAAAAGCTTTTTGGCACTCTTCTGCCCATGTATTGGCACAGGCCATTCAAAAACTATACCCTGGTGTAAAACTAACAATCGGTCCGGCTATTGAAAATGGATTTTATTATGATATCGATTTTGGAGATCATAAAGTTTCTGAGAACGATTTTCCTAAAATTGAAAAGAAATTTATTGAACTTGCTCGTGGCAAGCGTGAATTTTCACTTCGTGAAGTTTCTAAAGCTGATGCACTAGCTAAATACAAAGAGGAAGAAAACCCGTTTAAAGTTGAATTAATTGAGAATTTAACGGACGGAGAAATTACTTTCTGCGACCATGACGACTTTACTGATTTATGTCGTGGTGGACATATTCCTAATACAGGAATCATCAAAGCAGTGAAGGTAATGAGTGCTGCCGGTGCTTATTGGAGAGGTGATGAGAAAAACCCTCAATTAACACGTATTTATGGAATATCATTCCCTAAAGCTAAAATGCTTACCGAGTATTTAGAAGTATTAGAATTAGCAAAACAACGTGACCATAGAAAACTTGGGAAAGAATTAGAATTATTTACTTTTTCTCAAAAAGTAGGTCAAGGATTGCCATTATGGTTGCCAAAAGGAGCTGCTTTGAGACAAAGATTGGAAGATTTTTTAAAGAAGGCTTTGAAAAAGGGAGGTTACGAAATGGTTGTTACACCACATATTGGACAAAAAGACCTGTATGTTACTTCCGGACACTATGAAAAATATGGAGAAGATAGCTTTCAACCTATCAAGACTCCAAAAATGGACGAGGAGTTTTTGTTAAAGCCGATGAACTGTCCACACCACTGCGAAATATATAATTTCAAACCTTTCTCTTATAAAGATTTACCGAAGCGTTATGCAGAATTCGGTACGGTATACCGTTATGAGCAATCAGGTGAACTACATGGGATGACTCGTGTACGTTCCTTTACGCAAGATGATGCGCATATTTTCTGTACACCAGATCAACTTAAAGATGAATTTAAAGCAACTATAGACCTTGTACTTTATGTTTTTAATTCGTTAGGATTTGACGATTTTACAGCTCAAATATCTCTACGTGATCCAGAAAATCCAGATAAATATATTGGAAAGGACGAAAATTGGGATAAAGCTGAAGCTGCCATCATTGAAGCTGCTAATGAAAAAGGCCTTGATACTATTGTTGAAACGGGTGAAGCAGCGTTCTACGGTCCTAAATTGGACTTTATGGTAAAAGACGCTTTGGGAAGAAGCTGGCAATTAGGTACTATTCAAGTAGATTATAACTTACCTGAACGTTTTGACCTTACCTACAAAGGAGCTGATAATGAAGATCATAGACCTATCATGATTCATAGAGCACCTTTTGGTTCTATGGAACGATTTATCGCAGTTTTACTAGAACACACGGGAGGAAACTTCCCTCTTTGGTTGATGCCAGAGCAAGTTATGATTCTGCCAATCAGTGATAAATATCAAAAATATGCGAAAAAGGTTTCAGAACTGCTAGAAAATTCCGAAATTCGCGCCCTAATTGATTCTCGAAGTGAAAAAACGGGAAGAAAGATTAGAGATGCAGAAATCAGTAAGGTGCCTTATATGATTATTGTTGGAGAAAAGGAAGAAAATGAAGGGACAGTTTCTGTAAGAAAACATGGTGAAGGTGATTTAGGATCTTTTGCAATGAACGATTTTATAGAATTGATACAAAAAGAAATAGATAGTACATTAGTACAATTTTAATTAACCCCTGAGAAATCAGGCTAAAATTATAAAGTTATAGCAATACGTAGAAACAGATCTCCTAGAAAACCATGGAGAGTTCAAAACGAAGACCAACACAGAATCAACAGCCGTATTAGAGATGTTGAAGAAGTTCGTTTGGTAGGTGAAAACATCGAAGTTGGTGTTTACCCAATTAGAAAGGCATTAGATCTTGCTCGTGAGCAAGAATTAGATTTGGTGGAAATTTCGCCAAAAGCAGTTCCTCCTGTTTGTAAAATTATTGATTATAAGAAATTCTTGTACGAACAAAAAAAGAGAGAAAAAGCTTTAAAATCTAAAGCAACTAAAGTAATTGTTAAGGAAATTAGATTTGGTCCTCAGACAGATGAACATGATTACGAGTTTAAAAAGAAACACGCGATTAAATTCCTTAAAGAAGGAGCTAAATTAAAAACGTTTGTATTCTTTAAAGGACGTTCAATCATCTTTAAAGACCAAGGTCAAATTTTACTTTTAAGACTTGCTCAAGAATTAGAGGAGTATGGTAAAGTAGAACAAATGCCAAGATTAGAAGGAAAGAGAATGATTATGTTTATTGCTCCTAAAAAGAAGTAAACACTATCAAATAATATATATAAGTAAGAATATATAAAACTAAGGAGATATGCCTAAGATGAAAACTAAATCTAGTGCTAAGAAGAGATTCAAGGTAACTGGAACTGGAAAATTAAAAAGAAAGCATGCTTTTAAGAGTCACATTTTGACAAAAAAATCTAAAAAGCGTAAATTAAAGTTAACTCATGATGGTTTGGTACACAAATCTGACGAAGCTAACATTAAACAACAATTGAACTTAAAATAATATTTTAAGTCAATAGGTAATTATTATTAACCTTGGAGTGGGCTAATTTAAGAGCAACTTGTTGCCGCCTTACTACAAAAAAACATTGAAATTATGCCAAGATCAGTAAATTCAGTAGCCTCAAGAAAAAGAAGAAAAAAAATCTTGAAGGCAGCAAAAGGTTACTTCGGACGTCGTAAAAACGTTTATACAGTAGCAAAGAATGCGGTAGAAAAAGCGATGAGCTATGCTTACCGTGACCGTAAAAATAACAAAAGAAATTTCCGTTCATTGTGGATCCAACGTATCAACGCTGGAGCTCGTCAACACGGAATGTCTTACTCTCAGTTTATGGGGAAAGTTAAAGCTAACAACATCGACTTAAACCGTAAGGTTTTAGCTGATTTAGCTATGAACAACCCAGAAGCTTTTAAGGCTATCGTTGATAAAGTAAAATAAATTATTTAATCTCTTACTTATATAGAAAAACCTCAAACTCACGTTTGAGGTTTTTTAGTTTTAGAAAACAGCCACATATCTTTTATATAAAATACAGCATTGCGTTTATCATTTTTTTTAAGATCAAATTTCCTATCTAAACCTCTATCAATACAATTTTCCGAGAACACTCTCGGAAAAAAATAACGTTCCCGAAAACGCTACCGAGAATATATGCTCAAAAATATTGATGTCTTTCTTTACTACAAATTAGTTTTACCACTAAACAAGTATTAACTAAAACATCAATTATGAAGAAAACAATTACTTTATTTATTGCTGTACTGGTATCAAGTATAGCTTTTGCACAACCAACTGTAGATTTCACAGATGTTGGTACTGGACTAGGATTTAACACTACTTCTGCAACGTCACCTTATACCGTACAGGTAGCAGATAACACATCCTATAGCGGTGATGTAATTATTCCTTCCACTGTAATGAATGGAGGAATTACCTATGCGGTAACTGCTATTGGAGAAAAAGCTTTTGCCGAAAATGCAAATTCTGGAATCGTAACTATACCCGGTTCAGTGAAAACTATAGGTTTGAGGGCATTTATTAGAAATCTAGGTATGGACCAGCTAAACCTATCAGAAGGGCTAGAATCAATTGGTGAACTAGCATTTTTCAATTTACCTCTTGCGATTACAACATTAGATTTACCGTCAACTGTTAATTCAATTGATAGCAGAGCTTTTGACCAATCAAAATTTACTTCTGTAATTTCTAGAAACCCTTCCCTACCAACTACTCATTCAAGCGCCTTTAATAACTTGGCGTCAGATGGTTCGATCACTTTAATCATACCAATTGGCTCTAAGTCAGCTTACAATGTTGCACCTTGGTCTACAAAATTCATAAACCCTCCAACAGAAAACGCAACATTAAGTATTGATGCCTTTAATTCTGTTTCCAATTTAGTTTATTCATCAAACCCTGTATCAAATTCAATCGAGATAAAAACTAAAGGGGCTTATTCAATCGTGAATATATCTGGTCAACAAGTTCTTTCAGGGACTTTCGACGGTATTATAAACGTTGAAGAACTTAGCAATGGTATTTACATACTTCAAATTAAAGAAGGTATCTACAAGTTTATAAAGAACTAATCACCTGATTTCATTTATTATAAAAAAAAGCCTCAAACTTTCGTTTAAGGCTTTCTACTTTATTAGAATTTAGATACTTTCAAAAGTATTAATTTCCTTTAGCATAATCTTCTAAGAATTTTGCCAATCCACTATCTGTCAATGGGTGTTTTAACAACCCTTCGATAGCACTTAAAGGACCTGTCATAACATCTGCTCCAATTTTAGCACAATTCATAATATGCATAGTATGTCTTACTGAAGCTGCGAGTATCTGCGTTTTAAAACCGTAGTTATCATAGATTAGACGAATCTCTTCTATCAATCCCATTCCGTCTGTTGAAATATCATCCAAACGTCCAATAAAAGGCGATACATATGTAGCACCGGCTTTAGCAGCTAATAATGCTTGCCCTGCAGAAAACACCAAAGTAACATTTGTTCTGATCCCTTTGGAAGAAAAATATTTACAAGCCTTTACACCGTCCTTAATCATAGGCAGTTTCACAACAATTTGAGGATTCAAAGCAGCCAATGCTTCGCCTTCTTTCACCATACCATCAAAATCCGTTGCAATTACTTCTGCAGAGACATCTCCTTCAACGGCATTACATATATCCAAATAATGCTGTAACTGATTCTCCTGTCCAGTAATTCCTTCCTTAGCCATTAGAGATGGATTTGTAGTTACTCCATCCAAAACTCCAAGAGCTTCAGCTTCTTTAATTTGTTCTAAATTAGCTGTATCTATAAAAAATTTCATATTTCAATCTGTATTAATTAATACTGTCATCAAATTTAGTACAAATCAAAATAAAACTTGGTAAGAAAACGAAAATTTAATAATTATTTGGCTCTGTGATAAAGAAATCAACTGTACCTTAAAAGGAAAATATAAGGCATAAAAAATGGCAAGCTACCTACATCACACTGCTACAACCATGTACCCTTGCTGCGTTCCCGCCCTGGGGGATTCCAAAGGAGCTAGTTGTGTAGGACTTGCCGCTGCAAAAATACATTCAATTTTCATTTTCTGCAACGTTTTACCAAGAAAAAATGCAGGTTTTTCACAACTCTCAGATTTAAAGATGATTAAGAAAATATTAAATTTTAATCAATCTTCTTACCTCCTTAAAAAACCGGAATTCATGAATGGAATCCTTATATTTGCTTTTCAAAATTTTTTTCAATTTGAGGTATTTCGTAGAACTTTCATATTTAGGTAAAAATTACCACGGTTGGCAAGTTCAACCTAATGCTGTTACTGTACAGGAAAAGATTAATTCTGCCTTTTCTCTTATCTTAAGAACTCCTATTCAAGTGATGGGTGCAGGACGAACTGATACAGGAGTACACGCTTCACAAATGTTTTTCCATCTCGACTCGGATTCGGCTCTTAGCAATGAAACTCACCTGTATAAATTAAACTCTGTACTTCCAGATGATATAGCTATTTATAATATTTTTCAAGTAAAGGATGATGCTCATACAAGATTCAGTGCACTCCAAAGAAGTTATGAATATAAAATATATTTAGGAAGAGATCCTTTCCTATTAGATACCACATGGCAATTTTTTAAAAGTGAATTGAATATAGACAACATGAATAAGGCTGCAGCAATTTTAAAAAATTATACAAATTTTAAATGCTTCTCAAAATCTAAAACAAATGTACAAACTTACAATTGCATAATTACCAATGCTGTGTGGGTTTTACAAGATAAGTCGCTTACTTTCCATATAACTGCTGATAGATTTCTTAGAAATATGGTGAGAGCAATTGTTGGAACACTTGTTGCTATTGGTCAAGGAAAAAATACCGTAGAGGACCTCTCAAAAATAATTGAGAGTGAAAACAGATCAAAAGCGGGTACTAGTGCCCCTGCTCAAGGTTTATCATTAACAAAAATAACGTACCCTGAAGACATCAAACATGGATAAAAACAAAAAAAATAACGTTTTTGATTTTAAGATATTTTATCGTCTTATGAGCTTTGCTAAAAAATATCGAATGCATTTCGTCGTTTCCTGTATCACCGCGATCTCTTTAGCTCTTATTGCAGCTCTTAGACCCTATTTGATTATTGAAACCGTAGACAGTTATATCAAAGGTAAGGATCCAGAAGGCTTATTGACATTTGCCATGTTGATTCTTATCGTTCTAATTACTGAGGTTCTGTTGCACCTTACTTTTATATACATCGCAAACTGGTTAGGGCAGCATATCATCAAAGACATTCGAGTAAAATTATTTGAGCATGTTCTTAAATTTAAAATGTCATATTTCGATAAGTCTTCTGTCGGACAAATGGTTACAAGAGTCGTTTCGGATGTAGAAACCATTGCCCAATTTTTTGGACAAGGTTTGTTCATGATCATTAGTGATCTTCTAAAAATGGTAGTGATAGCTACTTTTATGCTTTATAAAAACTATCAATTAGCGTTGATTTCTTTTGCCGTACTTCCTGTTATTGTCTATGCAACTAAGGTTTTTCAAGCTGCTATTAAGGTTGCTTTTCAACAAGTTAGAACGCAAGTAGCCAATCTAAATGGCTTTGTGCAAGAGCGCGTTACAGGAATGCAAATTGTACAACTTTTCAGTCGAGAAAAAATTGAATATGATAAATTCAAAGAAATAAACGAAGCACACAAAAAGGCACATGTAAAAACAGTTTGGTACTTTTCAATCTTTTTTCCAATTGCTGAAATTCTTTCATCAGTTGCGGTTGGTTTGTTAGTTTGGTATGGTGGATTAAATCTAGCTCTTGATGGTAGTGTAACTTTGGGTGAAATTATGGGATTCATCATGATGGTAGAAATGCTATACAGACCTTTAAGACAAATTGCCGATAAGTTTACAACACTTCAAATGGGAATGGTTGCGGGTAATCGCGTATTTGAAATCATGGACACTCAAGAATCTGTTTCAAAAGAAGGAAAAATTGAAATCGAGAAATTAGATGGAAAAATTGAATTTAAAAATGTTCGATTTAGTTATGTCAAAGGTGAAGAAGTTCTCAAAGGAATCTCTATGACTGTGGAGGCTGGTGATACTGTTGCTATTGTAGGAGCAACTGGAGCTGGAAAATCTACGATTATTAACTTGTTAAATAGGTTTTATGAAATTGATTCTGGAGATATTTGTATAGACTCCATTAACATCAACGATTTCAAACTTAAAAGCCTTAGAGATCATGTCGCTATTGTATTACAAGATGTTTTTTTGTTCTCCGACTCTATCCTTAACAATATCACTTTAGAAAATAAAGAAATCTCTTTAAAACAAGTAGTTGATGCTGCTAAACAAATTGGTATCAATGATTTCATTGAAAGCTTGCCGAATGGTTATGAATTTAATGTAAAAGAAAGAGGGAGCATGCTGTCCTCTGGTCAACGTCAATTGATTTCATTTCTACGTGCTTATGTAAGTAATCCTTCTGTATTGATTTTAGATGAAGCCACTTCTTCTGTGGATTCCTACTCAGAAAAAATGATACAATATGCTACGGATAAAATAACGAAAGACAGAACCTCTATTATCATAGCCCACAGATTGGCCACTATTCAAAAAGCAGATAAAATAATTGTAATGGATAAGGGAAATATTGTTGAAATAGGTTCCCACAAAGAATTACTTAAAAATATCGATGGCTATTATAGGAATTTATTTGAAAAACAATTTAGCGATACTAGCGAAGAAGTTGCTTCAAATTAATCTAAGTGTAGTTTGATTTTATCTATTAAATCCTCCTTAGATTCAAATAGTTCAAACTCTCCATCTTTGATAAGTGAAATTTTTCCTGTTTCCTCTGAAACAGCAATACAGATACAATCTGTTCTTTCCGTTATTCCTATTGCAGCTCTGTGACGTAAACCAAATCTACTAGGAATACTTTTATCAGACAAAGGCAAAACAACTCTTGTAGCCACTACAAAATTTTCATTAATAATAGTAGCACCATCATGCAATGGACTATTTTTATAGAAAATACTTTCTAATAAAGGAACATTAATTTCAGCATTCATATAATCTCCTCTTTCCTTTACAAAATCGAGACTATTATTCCTTTCGATGACTATTAAAGCCCCAGTTTTAGATTTAGACATTTTGTTACAAGCGGAAACGATCGCCTCCACATCTACTTCAGAGCTTATTTCGGTTTTCAAAAATTTAAGCTGATTGATAAAACTTCTTTTTGATCCAATATTAGCAGAACCTAACATCAATAAAAATTTTCTCAGTTCTGGATGAAAAATTATAAGCATTGCGATGGCACCACCTCCGACCAAAACCTCTAAAATACTACTAAGCATTTCCATTTTTAAGGCTTGTGTAACCTTATAAATAAGAAAAACCATGGTAATACCTATAAAAATATTAATCGCAACGGTCCCCTTTAATAGTTTGTATACATAATATAAAAGAACACCGACAAGGGTGATGTCTAAAAAATCTAGAAAAGTAAAATCAATAAAATCCAATAAGTAGCTTTTTTGTAAAAATACTAATTAATAATGACTCCCATAAGACCTGAGCCTGTCGTAATTTTTATTGCTTCAAATCTTCAGATATTTCACACACTGGAATCGGATTCATTTTATGTTGGTTGTTATTGTTCAATTTGGAATAAATAACATACACCTCTTTTTCTCTACCTTCTAAATCATCTAAGGACACACCATCCTCTTGTTGTTTCATCGCGACTTCCAATTCATCGTAAGAAGCTCCTAATTGATCCTCGTCCGTTCTACTATCTCCAAACAATCCATCTGTTGGAGCCGCATTTTGAATAGCACCTGGAACTTCTAAATAAGCACCTAATGCGAACACTTCAGACTTTACTAAATCCGCAATCGGACTTACGTCTACTCCTCCATCACCATATTTTGTATAAAATCCAACACCAAAATCCTCAACTTTATTTCCTGTTCCCGCTACTAATGATGCATTTATTCCAGCAATATAGTATAACGATGTCATTCTTAATCGTGCGCGTGTATTTGCCAAAGTCAAATCTTTTAAAGCACCATCTTCTGTTTTTGGCATCGCTTTTTGAAATACCTCAAAGGATTCTGTAAGATCGGTTTTAACACTAGAAACATTATCAAATTTGCTTTTTAGATTTTTTATATGTTCTTCAGCACGTGAAACCTGACTTGGATCTTGATGAATAGGCATTTCAACACAAACCAACGGCAATCCAGTTTTGGCACATAACGTAGAGGTTACAGCAGAATCAATTCCTCCAGAAACTCCAACAACAAAACCTTTTACACCTGCGTTATTAGCATAATCCTTTAACCAATTTATAATATGATTTGCAACATTTTCAGAATTCATAGTATCTCTATTTTTAGTATTTTTGATAGCACAAAAGTAAACAATATTATAGAGAGAAAACCCTGATATTTGGCAGTTTTGCTTCTCTTTTATCTCTTTATATCAAATACCATGTTAAAATACATTCTTTTTACACTAGTGATAATCGTATCACTATCTGGTTGTCAAAAAAATAATACCCTTGAAAATGAAATCTCTAAAACAAAAGTTTCATTTCAATTCATTGAATTTCATAAGGAATTTTTCAATGCGTCCAGTTCTAATCTACATGATTTAAAAAATAAATATCCCTATTTATTTCCTTCTTCCGTTAAAGATAGTATTTGGTTGCAAAAAATCACAAAGTCCGATGAACAAATACTATATCAGTTCGTGGATAGCGTATTTCCTAATCTTATAGAACAAAAAAAAGAAATTACCGATTTATACAAACACGTAAAATATTATAAGCCAAGTTTCAAAGCTCCCAAAACGATTACTTTAATCAACAACATCGATTATGAGAATTCTATTATATATGCTGATAGTTTAGCTTTTATTTCCCTTGATATGTATTTAGGACAAACTTGCGAAGTTTACAACTCATTCCCTTCTTATCTTTCAAGAAACTTCTCTAAAGAAAGAATTACGGTGGACTTAGCGGATAAAATTACTGACCAACAATTCAACATTCCTAGAAACCGAAGTTTTTTAGAATCTATGATCTATTTTGGAAAAAGACTTTATTTCAAAAGCATTTTATTACCAAAAAAGGAGTTTTATCTAATTCAAGGGGTTTCCAAAGACAAACAAAAATGGGCAGAAGAAAATGAATCTCAGGTTTGGAAATATTTTATATCAAACGAATTACTTTTCAGCACCGATAAAAGCTTAAACAAAAGATTTATTGACAAAGCTCCTTTTTCAAAATTCTATTTTGAATCGGACAAAGAAACTCCAGGAAGTATTGGAACCTATATAGGCTATAAAATAGTATTGAGTTTTATAAAGAATAATGATGTCCATTTAAATGACTTGCTAACCTTAGATGCGCAAACAATACTTTCTAAATCAAAATACAAACCCTTAAAATAAAAAACAGCTAGGGACAACCAGATTAAACTTGTTTTCTGTTTTTACCTAACTAATCCTAAATTGGTTAATTTTTTCTAACCAAATTTTGGTTTAGGATTACATTTAACGGACTCTTCAATAATCATAATTTGTTTTTAATCTAGGATCTACTTTGAATAACTCCCTACAAAAACCCTCAAACTAAAAAAGCCCTATCTAATAGACAGGGCTTGTATTTATGTTCTAACGTAAAAAATTATTTCACATCAATTTCCACTCTATTATTCTTATAATTTTCTTCCTTAATGTCGGTGTCATATTTAGGCTCCGTACCTCCTAAACCAACGACATCCAATCTAGAACTATCTATACCTCTCACTTTTGTCAAGTGTTTCTTTATAGCGAAACTTCTTCTTTTAGAAAGATCTAAATTGTACTTTAAATTCGGTTTATTATTGGTATGAACTTCTATTCTAATTTCTGCATCAGGATAATTGCTTAAAATCGTTCCGATCTTATCCAAGATACTAATATTGTGTTGTTTCAAAACATGTCCTTCCGAACGTGAGAAATGCATTTGGCTAGCTAATAACTTCAATTCACTCTCTACACTTCCTAACATTGCAGGGTTGCCTGGAACTTCCTGAGTTCCATCTGCATCTTTCAATGCCCTCGCAGTTAAAGTTCCCCCTGTAGAAGATAAATTATTTTTAGTTTCTCCGTTATCCTCTGGACAACCATTCTTTTCCTTTGATCCTTTGGCAAATGGGCAATAATCTATGTAGTCTGGAATTCCATCCATATCTGAATCTACAGAAACTCCATCTCCATACACTCTTGACTCTTTAGGAGTATTAGGTTCTTTATCATAAATATCAGGAACACCATCTCCATCAGAATCCATTCCTCCACCAACTACACCTGTTGAGACACCACTTCCATCACTACGTTTTAAAACGGTTCCCTGTGGATATGCCAATTTACCTTCCTCTGAATCAGGGTCAATAAAATTAATTTCAACACGTCTATTTTTCTGTCTTCCATCCTCAGTTTCATTTGTAGCTATAGGTCGAGTTTCACCATACCCTCTTGAAGATAACCTATTGGAAGCGACACCTTCATTTGTAAGATAATTATAAACAGATTTTGAACGTTTTTTTGACAATTCTAAATTATAATTATCATTACCCCTGCTATCCGTATGGCCTTCAATCTTAAAACGAGAATCAGGATAATCCCTCATTACATAAGCAATTTCATTCAATGGTTGATAAGACTCTACTTTCAATTGATCACTCGATGATTTAAAATAAATACTTTTTGACAAAAGATTTATTTTGTCCATAATATCAGATTTCTCATCCTCATCAAATTCCACCACTGGTTCAGATACCACTTCTTCAACCATCGGTTCATTATATACTATCGGTGCTTGTAGAGGGCAACCATTATTGTCCTTAGGTCCTTGCAACAATGGACAATTGTCTTCATAATCTTTAATTCCATCTTTATCTGAATCTATCGCGACTCCATTTCCATAGACTTCTGCATTTACTGGTGTGTTTTTTTCTTTATCGAGTTCATCTTGAACACCATCTTTATCCGTATCAACTAATTCAAAAGGCTCAATCTCCTCATCTTGCACCCATATCGCATATTTTTCTTTTTTACCAAACTTGTATACTACACCAATATTAGCAGTAAAAAATGATTCATAAGTTTGCTTCTGAGATATTGCAGCATCCAAATGATCCTCATTACTAAGATTTAACA
The DNA here is from genome assembly GCF_029238425.1 of Flavicella sp. GTDB lineage: Bacteria > Bacteroidota > Bacteroidia > Flavobacteriales > Flavobacteriaceae > Flavicella. The sequence continues at coordinate 1,176 of NZ_JAQWGB010000071.1, read as the reverse complement.
CCCCTCTACCTTCTATATCAAATTTATCATTCAAACGATATTTAACACCAATACCCGCATTCAAATATAAAGAACCAGCATTTCTTTTAAAATCACGATTCTGGTTTGTACCAAAATCAGTATCATTTATCGTTCCATCGTCACTCACTTTATTCGGACTATAGGGATGTTGATCATCATGGATAAGAGGATCATAGTCTTCTTCCGATCGATCAAAATCTTTAATAATCAATCTTGGATTATACTTTTGATATCCCAAGCCAATATAACCAGACCAATTCCATTTGTTACTATTCCTCTTCCACAAATTGTCTAAATCAACAATTAAACTAGTTTCAAATCCAAAAGTAGTACCATCCACTTTAATAATTCGGTCACCATAATTTTCAGCATATAATATCCTGTAATAGGCAGACTCAGAGAGTCCTCCAGAACTCGATAAAGTCTGTACTTCTCCACCCAACTGCGATATGATTAATTTAGCTTCGACACCTAAAACCGGATTAAACATTTTATCAACATATATGTAACCACCAATATTAAAATAAGCATCACCACTTTTAGTATCAAACGAACGTAAATCACCATGAAGATTAAGCACACTAAATCCAGCACCTACCGCCCAAGTATTGTATTCCTCTTTAAATTTGTTGCTTTTTTCAGCTTGACTAAAAGTTATAGTAGTTGTAAGAAGCATAACTGCTCCTACAACTTTTTTAAAAAAGTCAGACATTCTCTATATTAGGTTAATTAATTATCGATACTAAAAAAGCATCTGGACAAAAATAAAATTATTCTTGAAAGAAACTCACTAAAATGTTTATTTTTTAAGTACAGTTACGAAATGTATCTTAAATATTAACATACTTTTATAACGATCATTATCTTTGTTTATTGTTTTGATAAAATAGTAGCTCCATTATTTTAGCTTTTTCATTTAGTTTTTAAACTGCACGACAAACAGTAAACTTAAAGCAAAAAAAACCTCAATCACATACATGATTGAGGTTTTAAAATACTGAACTTGATTCAGTATCAAAAAAAGGCGGTGACATACTCTCCCACCGGTTAGGCAGTACCATCTGCGCTGATAGGTTTAACTTCTCTGTTCGGAATGGGAAGAGGTGAGCCCTATCGCAATAACCACCTTAAGGGGTTTAGTCTTGAGTTTTTAGT
>NZ_JAQWGB010000190.1 GCF_029238425.1 Flavicella sp. | reverse complement strand
TGAAACACAATGGATATGGAAAGTATCTAATTCCTTTTGAAAGTAATGTTGTCAGGAAAACGAAAGTAGAATTCTTAAAATACAGAGAAATTTTTAACGGGATTCACTCCCTCTGGTCGTGCATCCCTAAACAGGAATCCTGGGCAAACATAGAAACCCAAATTCTTTGCAAGAATTTTGTCTTTTTTGTTTTCAAAAAAACCTCAAACTATGTTTGGTTTTTTTTTGAAAACAAAAAACCCACAACTTTCGTTGTGGGTTTCCTTTTGCGGAGAATGAGGAACTAGAACCTAGTTACACAGACCTTATATTTATTGGTGTTATAAGTTTTTAAAACTTAAACTGACACCTTTTTTGCCCCTTTTGATTTATTATCATTTAAATTAGTTTATCAAACTAACACATGTAAAACCTAGAATTTTGACGTTCTAAACTCAATACAAATATACACAAATTGCATCAAACTAAAGGTTAGCACTTTAGATAATTCTCTACTGTTTCTAGCTCAATACCGATGTAAATCCCCGCAGAACCAAAAGCATAATCTTCTACTTTTGAAACATTCTTATCTTTCATAGGGTTGTTATGTATGCTATTTATTAATCTCAAGCTTAATAGCTTGGATTACAAATCTGCGCTATCGGGTTTTACTACCACCTTATTGACAATCGCAATCAAAATCAAAAGATGTCAATTTATTTGTCGATTTTAAAAAAATAAGCGTTGTATAACCCAAATGTGTAATTATATCATAATATTGATATTCAGAATTTTCTGATTTTTTTATTCCATTATTTAGCCATCCATCAACTTGATCAGGTGTTGTCTCTCCTACCACAAAAGACTTCCCTAACATTTTTATACTAAACCCAGGAATGCTTACATCACCTGATAATGAATACTCTCCTTCTTTAAATGTCAAATATAAATCCGAATCGCCAATACCTTTTCCTTCATGTAAACCCAGAGGGTAATAAGAAATTCGAACCACATTACCGCCATACCACTCATAATCGTATTTTTTTGTGTACGTTATCTTGTTGCTATCTAACTTTAATTTTTCCTGTAGATATTCTCTACTATAATTGGATGTTTCTAACTGTAAATCCTCCAAGTAAATAGGATTGGTATTATACGTATTTGGTGCAATATCTTGTGAATGGATATTTTGTAAACCAATTAACATTAAAACTATTGTTGCTATTTTTTTCATTTCAACACACTTATGTTTACTACAGCCTTATTTTAGAATAAAAATGAAATAGTATCTCTGATTATGTCAAAGATACTAACACATTAAATACCGAAAATATATTTTATAAATTTTATTTTCTCATTTTCACCATAAATAAGTAAAAAATCACCTTCCCCCATATCTACAGCTATATACTCATGACAACTTATACCTTTATATTTTATATATGTTCCTGATTCAGAAACATTCCTAATAGCATATGATTCTGGAAAATGATTCTGCAAAACAGAAAAATCTTCACCAATTTTAATATCATCTTTCATTATAATGTCTTCATCTCCTATTTCAAAAGCAATTACCTTATCTGCTAAAACAGTAAATTCATTATTACCAAAACTGTAATATTCAAATTTTTTAGAATCTGGATCACCTTCTATTCCCATAATTGAATACGCTTCTTTATCAGGTTGCCTAACATAGACACCAAACAAAACTGCTTTAGTTGCATAAAAAATATTCTGTTTTGATACATCTGATACATGCGTTAGTTTTAACATTTGACTATAATATGTAGCCTGTGAATTCATTTTTAAACTAAACATAAGAACTACTGCTATTACTATTGTTTTTTTCATCTTTGAATTATTTTAATCTTTCAAGAGTTTAGCTTTTTAATATACTGCTAATTTACCAAGATGAGTTGTTAAAAAACATTTTCTTTAGTTTTAAATTCTCATCAAAATTAAAAGACATGCGACCGTCTCCATAAATGATATAAAAATCTGTTGTACTGTCTGATGGTAAAAAACCTTTGGTTAATTTACCAACAACATTCTCTCTTACATCCCCTATTTGAAAACAATATTCATCAATACAAAATCTAATACCAGGTAATTCAATTGAAAAACTTGTACAATAATCACCTGACATAAAACCCATTACAAAGTCCTTATCTCCAATTTTCTTTTCAATATAATTTTCATCATAATAATGATCATCTTCATATGAGTTCAACCATAACTTTAAATTTTCTATACCCAAAATTTGACCATAATAAGCTACCGAAGTTGGTAAGGGACTTTCATTCATCTTATGAGTAGCTATGATGTAATCATTTATTTTTAACGTGGAACCTTGATAATCTTGTGACATAGCATTTTTAAATACTAACATAAAAAAGCAACTAAATAATATTTTTTTCATTTTCTTAACCTTTATAATTATTGACATGGGTTTTTTGTAATCTTACTATCCTTATCAAACTCTGTAAGAATATCATTTGAGGGATCTTCTGCACTAGAGCCATATCTTGCAAAATGTAAATGCGTAAATGCTTCAGAATTAGTTTGAGCATTACCTGTTCGACCAATATAGCCTATTAAATCTCCTTTTTGAACAAAATCTCCATTACTTATTAGCATAGTTCCCTGTTGCACATGTTCATAATTATTAGTGAACCATTGGCCATTTTCACTCCAGCCTATTTTAATTTTATTTCCTCCAGCGTTAATAGGTAAAGATGGTTTTTGATCACTTCTCCTTGGGGTTCTTTCCCTTAAAAATACTGAAAAATAAATTTGTATGTACTACAGTAAAAAATAGCTCAGAAATAATTTTCTGAGCTATTCTATAATTTATTTATCTCAAGTTTAATCGCACGGATTGCAAATCCGCGCAATCGGGGTTTATTTTTTTATTGACAATCACAATCAAAACCAAACAGACGATTTGTAGCTTTTAAGAAACTTACCGTCGTGTACCCTAGATGCGTATAAAACGTATAGATATATACCTTATCATTTTCACTTACTATCTTTCCGTTGTTTAACCAACCATCTACTTGCTCTCTAGTAGTTTCTCCTATTTTAAATACATGTCCCATCATTTTTATCTCAAAACCGGGGACATATACCTTGCCATATAGAGAATAATGATCTTTTTTGAAAGATATATTTAGATCGAAATCACCTACCCACTCATTGTCAACATTACCTTCAGGATAATAACGTAGTGTAACAATATCACCATCGTACCATTCTTCATCATGTTTAACTCTATATTCAATTTTTGCATTATCCAATTGTAGTTGTTCTGTCAGATAAGACTTTGTATAGTTAGTAGTCTCTAATTTTAAATTGTTCCAATAAATAGGATTGGTATTATACTCATTTGGCACTAATTCTTGTGAATAAAGATTGCACAAACCTATCATCATTAAAAATATTGTTGCTATTTTTTTCATCTTAATATTATTTATCGCATTTATTATTATCAGACCCATCAGCTTGCATATCTCCAAATATAAAATCTTTTGGATTGGGGTACATCTCACTGGTGGTACCTTTGCTTTTAGAAGGATCATATATTTGATAATGTAAATTATTATGGTTTTGAATAACTGTTTTAGTTACCGTATATTTGCTTTGAAACAATTATTTAGCTTCTTTATAACCTTATACGTTGTTAATTATGGACTTTGGTAGTATTGTAATCACTCTTAGAAAAGAAAAAAAATATCTCAAACAGATTTAGCTTCCAAACTTGGAATTCATAAAAATGTATTAGGCAGGTACGAACGTGATGAAGTAAAACCATCTATTGAGATTGCTCGTAAAATTGCTGATATACTCGATGTATCTTTAGATTACCTTACAGGTAAAACAGATATAGAAATGGATAAAAATACCCAAAAACGTATTTTGGAAGTTTCTAAATTTAATGAAGAAGATAAAAATCATATCTTCTCTGTTATTGATGCTTTTATTGCCAAAAGAAAAATTCAATCTATTCTTTAAAAAGACAAAAAAAGCCAAAGAACTTTAATTCTTTGGCTTTTAAACTAAACTTTATTTTTTATCTAAAAAACTATAGAGTATACAAGCAAAATAATTATAAAAAACAGCCAGCCTGTTACAACTTTAAAATTCAAGAAAAAGTTCTTAACGCCAGTCTTTTTCTTTACTAGAAGTATTATTTCATTTATAAATGAAATAACACTAGTAATAACAACAAATACTAAATACCCACCCATTAAGTAATACAAAATATTTGAATGATACCAAACATCTACAATCTTTGGATGACCTATTAAACCTGTCAACATAAAAACAATTGATATTATAACTCCTAAGAAAGAAGCAATAAATAAAAATAAAAAGTTAAAATAATTAATTCTTCTAATTAGTATCATTCAGGACAGTTTAAGGCTTTTAGAACAGTATCCATTTCATGCGCTTTCACTTTACTGTATAGCCATTCTTTTTTGTTTTTTATATATTCTTTTCCAAATCCATAAGCCTCTTTAATATTTAAATCACTAAGAGCTTGTTCATATTTTTCTTGATACTCTTTTGTTAATGCATCATAAAATTTAATATTAGTCACATCCTCTCCATCAATATAATTTGTGTTTCCTAAAGCTTCAATACCTAGTCTTGTCTGAATAGCATTCAATATTTCTCCTTCAACAATTGTAGCATCAATATTTGATTCAAAGCCAGAGTTTAGATTCAATTGGCTAATTGTACTCGATGACAAACCAGCTGCATTGTAAGTAAAAGCATAATCTCCAGTTGCCAAGGCATTTGCACTAGCTAAACCACCTCCTAAAGAATGTCCTGTAAAAAATAAAACTGAATTACTCTCTTGTGAAATTAAATCATGGAGAATTCTAGCATTTTGAACAGAAACTTCATATTGTGCAGTTGACCTAAATAATTGATCAACATCTGTTACCACGTCACTCGCTTGAGTTGGATCTGTACCTTCAGTTACATACAAATATTGCTTAACGCCATTTTCTTCCCTAACATATAAAGCTGAATTAAACCCACTATTAGCATGTGAAAACTTAAAATTAGTACCTGCAAAAGGCAATTCATCTTGCCTTGATAAATTCCATCCGTTTTGAAGAGAAGTATCAAATACATTATGTTCTTTGTAATTATTAGCAGTATTATATACTGCTTTAGCTGCTTTTGCTAAATCACACTCATCAAGACATACACCATTAACTAGTTTTGTTTTGTGCGGATTCGTATCATCACAATCTTCTCCTTTGGTTTCCGTAATCCATTTACCTTCTGGCTTTTTATTGGCTTTCACCTGATTACTATGATAGCCATCCTCGTCTCCATCCAAATAAAAGTCATACTCTTGATCATCATCTTCAGGCACATCACATTTGTCATCACAATCCTCATATTGTATTCTAAAATAAGAGGAAGTGGTAGCTGCAAAAATTGGATCTCCATTGGTATCTATACCTGTTTGTCTTTTCACGTTAACTGGTGTAAGGTCTAAAATTTTCACTTGACTACCCATATCAATTTTTCCTGTACCACAATTCACATCTGTAAAGGTACCATTTTCATTCCTAAAATTATCTTCCGTTGGTATATGCGTCAATCCTACTTGTACATCTGGAGGAAAATTTCCTGTCCAAGCCAATCCATACTTAGTTTCGCATCCCTCCTTACAATCTACTAACGGCTCTAGCTCACATTTACCACATTTATTATTCTTCTTGACCATAGCGTTAGTATCATCACAATCTTCACCATATGTGGTGTGAGACCATCTACCTTCAGGCATATCATAAAATAGCCCCTCATCAATATGATAGCCATCTCTATCATTGTCCAAATAATATGTCCTCTTCGGTCTTTCTACACAGTTACAGCTACTACCTGAACCAGATAAATAATGATTTTCTGGACAGGTTTCAATTAAACAAGGATCTATTGGATAACAAGTTTTACAGTCTCCAAATTCAATATCTCCGTACTTTCCTTCCAAAGCGGGACCTAGAATACTTTCCAAATAGAGGTAAAAATACCAAACAGCCATGGAGGCTTCTTCTACACCCGTGGCTTCATCCATTATTCCATCTGCAGTCACGATTCTATCAGGCCATGGCACATCTACTACACCATCACCAGTATCAGTATCTTTTGGAGCTTCAACAGATTCACCATCTGACTCTTCATCACCCGGACTTCCCTCTTCCGATTCACCTTCACTTTCAACTTTTTCATTATAAGCTTGAACAAGATCATCTAATGTCTCAGAATCCATATTGGTAACCATCTTATCAAATGGTTCTACTTTAGTCTTATCTTCAGAATCTTTGTTATTTTTCTCAACCCTTACAGAAGTGTGAATTGTTCTTTTCACTGTGCCCAAAGGTACTTCCAATAAAGCCCAATAAAACTCGCACTTATCCGATGTACTGTCCCAACAATTTGTGCTGGTCACTACATTATCATCATTGTTTTTTGGAACCTCTTCCTCAGATTGAGAATAAGAACCTACAGAACAAAACATTGACAATACTACAAAGCATAAAAGATACTTTAATTGCATTTTATTTTTCATATTTCCCATTTATTCTTTAACTATCATTCGTGAATATTTCTTGCTATCTGTACTTACTTTAAGTATATACATACCCTTTGGAATTTCTAAAGAAGTACGTACTACTTGCTTTCCAACTTGTTTTACCCCTTTATCTATGGTTATATTTATGTCTCCTGAATAACTTGTCAATTCGACTAAAACATTGGTTTCCTCTTCTAATTTGTATTGGATCAATAAATCATCTTTAAAAGGAACCGGATACAATTTGATAAACTGAGCTTCTTGATTTTGGAGTGCTGCTATTTCCTCTTCATCTACAACACCATCTGCTGACAATATGATTTGCATAGGCTCTCCATATTCCTGCCAGTCTTGCAAATAAGAATCTACAGCCCCTACCAAAAACGTTTTATTATTGAATTCTTTTTCTTTTAAACTAAAAGACATTAAAGAATACTGCATACTTTCTCCTTGATTTGGCTCTGGATACAACAAATCTAACTCTAGCTTCATATTTTGTAAATACAAGGTTTCTTCTTGCCACAAGGCATTGGTTTCAACAGTGCCTTTCTTAGAACTCAAAACAACTTTTAATAAATCAGCGTTCTCTTCAATTACTAACTCCATAGGGGATACACTCAATACCTTTTGGCCAGACCAATCGTACTTCACCAAACTACCATGCCAGTTTTTCAATAAATCATTCTTCTCAACCAATTTAGTGGCACTTGTATTTTCCTTATTTACAAATTCAGACACTAGCTCTTCCGTATCGGTACTCTTTTGCAAGGAAGCAATCACCTCGCACTCTCTTTTTGTTTGTTTGTTTGATGCTATATAAGCCAGTAAAAGTCTACTGTTTTCTATCGGATTATCTAATAAAAGCTCTATGGCTTTTTCTTCATTTACAGGTGTTCCATACCCAAAATAATAACAGATACCTAAATAATGTGTTGCCATTACATCATTGCTTTTTTGAAACCATGCTATTGCTTTTTGATAATCTTGATCAACTGCAAACCCCTTAAAACACATATAACCAAGTGCAAAAGCTGCTCTAGAATGTCCATTTGAAGTTGCCTTATCAAACCACTCAATTGCTTTTACAAAGTTAATCTCGCAGCCCAATCCATATTTATACATTCTTCCCAGATTATATTGAGCTACAGCAAAACTATTCTTAGCTGCTTCTTCAAAATACCTAAAAGCCAATTCATTATTTTTAGGGACACCTAAACCGTTTAAATGAAACATTGCGATATAATTTTGAGCTTCCACAATCCCCATATCTGCACAAGGTAAAAGCGTATCATACAATTTCTTATAGTCTATTAAAGAAGACTTACTCTCTAAAAGCTTAACAGTATACTGAACACTCTTATCACATTGTGTTTGTTCTTGCGCAGTTATTGTACTCCAGAGCGCCAAGAAAAAAATAAAGTGGGTGTAATTTTTGATCATCTTAAATTTTATTAGTTCCATAGAAAAGTATTGTTATCAACTGCCTTATTTCCTCCAATTTGTATATCCATTTCTTTAGCCATATTTGCAAGCTTCTTTTCAAAACGATAAGTTACAGCACCTAACTTCTGTTGCTGTAATGTTCTATCATAACTATAATAAGACTTTGTTACATCACGTTCTAAATTATAATCGTACACGAGTCTTGTCAATTTATTCTTTTGCTGTTCCTCCAAATTTTGATCTCCTAAAAAGTTTATTATCTGTTCTTTGGTTTTTGAAGAAGCCGATTTGTTAAAATTATGCAACAACAACGTTTCATATTCCTTTAATGTTAATATACCTGCTAAGTCTTTTGCATATCCTAATCTTACTTGATATGGAGTCTTTACCTGAGAATCTCCTATAACCGACAAAGAATACTCAGTAGCTTTTTTCATTTGAAACTTTTGATACGCCTTAATCTCAGCATCCCGTTGAGAAATCAGGTCAAATACTTTTTTGGCTTTCTCATAAGGAATCCCAATTTTTTCTGCATTCTTAAAAAATCGTTGTTCTTCATTTTTTTTCGAAAGGGCTAGCAGCTCGGATTTTCTATTTTCCAAAACTTCTTTTGCTACTACAAAAGGCTTGAAGCTAAACATTGTAATATCCATTGATTTATTGTCATTAGCTGCCTTTTGATAATCCAAAAGAAAACTGGTATAAATATTTTCAAACACTATAGTTTGCGTAATGGAATCTTGACCTACATAATAATTCCCTAAATATTTAAGGGAATTCTCTGCCACACATCTAGACAATTGTTCTTCCAAAATCAAGAAACCTTCACTAGAAACAATATTCTCTAAATGATCTCTATCCCCCGCCTCAAACTGATCTAGTTGTACATAAAATTCATATTCTTTTAACAGCGAGATCAATGAACTTTCTGTGTTTAAGCAATTGCTCTTTTTCATTGAAACTTCAATTGCTTTATTTAAAGGAATTTGTTCCTCTTTCAATATCTTATACCTCTCTTGGATTAATGGGGCCGCTTTTTCTTGCATCGTATAAGGGTCAAAAACATATCGAGCGGCCAAATACCCTTCTTTATCCTCTAATTCCTTAAGTTTATTTATTAGAACAGGTTGATAAGACTTAGGAAATTTATCTATCAAACTGTAGTAAGGTTTATTATTTGATTGTTTTGGCAAAAACTGACTGATCAAAAGGTTGGTTTGTTCTTTTGAGAGCTCTACTAATATTTCTGTAAAACATACTCCATTAATATCTCTTCTTTCATACCAGTCCTCCGTTGTTAAAAAATCTTTTTTCCTTTTTTCAAAGACCAAATTTATTTTTTGCTTTTGGGACTCGTTTAATTTCAATAATGCGTCTAACTTTCTCATATTAAACACCTCATATGTTCTGATGTTTTGACTTGTAATACTTGCCATACATCCTAGCAAAAACAAGCTTATTAAATACTTTCTTTTTTTCATGATTTATCTCTCTTTCATTAACATTAATACCAGGTTATTTGATTTGTTGTTTTGTTTATTGTAAAAATCCGTTCATATCCATTCCTCGTTTCTGAAAGGACTAAAAACAATCCATTATCAGGTGTTTTTTCAAATAGAAGTTTCTTAGAAAATGCAACGGAAGTAGAAACCACTTTCCATTCCTTGTCCCATACCATTAATTTATAGATTTCATCATTTTGGATATCTACTGAGTTATGCTCTTTGCCAAATGGGTTGTATTTACTATTGTTTAAATCAAAACAAAAATTAAAAGAGTCATTATATGCCGGCTTTAGAACTTGAGATTTCCCTTCATTACTCAAGAGAATTGGGTAATGATAATAATGCATCTTATCTCCATCATAAACACTTGGCAAATACACAATTTCCTTTCCAAGATCATCAAACACATAATACTGCTGCTCCTTTAGCGCCCAGTCTACGTTCCTCCATTTACCAAAATTATATACATTGATAAACCCCGTATTGTAGTTTAAATTTGGAAGTGTATTTACTACGATTTCTCCTGTACTAACATATTCTTTAGTAACATCAATTATATTTTTACTTGTCAAAAAAGAAGATGAAGGAATCAAGTTCTCATATCTAAACCCAACAGATTCAGTTTGAATTGAAAATGTTTTTCTAAATACTTTTGCTACTCTTTTTTCCTTTTGTGGGTGATACGCATATGGTAACCCATCTGTATTTCCATAAGAATTACCGTTAAAAGGAATAGAGTTCCCATTCTGATCAATGATAGAATTCCAAAAATGACGGTTGGAAGAAGCTGCATAATGCGGCGTAAAATCAAATGTAACAGCTAAGCCAATAGACCTTCCAGCTAACAGGGCTAAATTTGAAAGATCAGGACAAGCTCCTGCTCTCCTGAATAATAACTGCTTCGGACTCAAAATTGGAATTGGATCTGGTCTATTTGCTAAAAACCGATAATCTTTAAGATTTAAAATAACTTTAGAAATTACCTCAACTGGATCATTAGAACCTGAAACCTCTGCCAAACCACTTTTGAAAATGAATCTATACTCTTCTCTCCAATCCTCCAGAGGCTCTACTAAACTACGATAAGGCAAGATATACTCACAAAAGGTTTCAAAATCATAGTTCTGAGACCATGAGTTACCTCTCCACTCTTCAAACGCCAATTCGATATTCTTGTAAAACAACTTACCATTTAATTCATCCGTATCCATTGCTTCATAAACCTGAGGATGTAAATGAACAGTATCTTTCAACTTATTAAATGCAGCAACGGCAACTTCGATATCAGAATAATTCAATTCAGAAAAAGAAACAATTTCATTTTCATTATTTAGCCATCGATAATTTATTCCTTTATGAATCGACATATTCTTGAATAAAAACAAGGCAGCCTTTTGCTTTTCATTTTTGAAATTGATTCTATAAGTATCAATAACATCTTCAATACCTAAATCAATCTGATTATCAACATTCATTTGACTGTACAAAAAAGTACAAAAAAGGAAAGTAAAAACTTTAAAAAGTAATCTCATTTGTTCTTTAGTCTTGGCACAAAACTATCACAATCCACACAGTATAAACTCACTAATTATAACTAGAACCACCTATCGTTATTTATAATGAAGTAGTAAAACAAAGTAATAAAATCAATTATTTTTAAATAGATATTTACTTTACATTGTAAAGTCTAACCTCTTTAATTCAGCATTTTAAAAACATTATTATAAGAAGTAACAATTCATGCAATAAAATCTAATTGACTAGTTCGATAATTATCAAATCAATTTTATTTCAATTTTATTTTTTGATAATAATGGATAACTACATGAAACAATGGAATAATTTACAAGCACAAATTATGAAATAATCATTTTCAAATAAATCCATAACTTAAGTATCAGTAATGAATAAAACAATAGATTTTTTAAAACAAAACCAAAACATTATACTTTGCTCAATGCTTTTATTTATTTCGTTTCTTGGAAATAAAAATACATTCTTCTCTTCCAAAACATTATTTATTGTTACCCTTGGTTTTTGGGCAATTATCTCCCTAAAAAAAATATATAAGTTTTCTTTAAACTATGTAGACATTCTAATTTTACTATTATTCTCAATCCTTATTCTCCTCCATATCACTTTTGGGTTTGAATCGCATAACAACAAACTCTTTATTTTTGTTCCTTTTTATTTGTTACTCTATGCCACTTTTAGAAGTTATTTCAACAAAACACAACATAAATTTTATTTCTGGACTGTATTATTAATGTGTTTGGCTGGATTGACTCAAGCTGCTGTTGTTTTTTTACAATACAATAAAACAATGACCTCTGGCAATCCTTTTTTCAAGCTTACAGGTACTTTTTATTCGCCAAATATTCTAGGATCTTTTTTAGGAGTATGTCTTACTTCAATATGTTGTATCCTTTTCTTACAAAAACGATATCTCAAAACGAAACATATCCTATTCCTTACAATTCCAGGAATTATTTTAATGTTCTGTTTTATCAATACACAATCTAGAGGAGCTTGGTTGGGCTTTTTAGTTTCTATAGTCACCCTCATGCTAACTTCAAAGAGTTTTAAAACTAGGAGACAATCCTTACATAAACTTACATCTGGAATTCTATTCGGGCTTCTAATTGTTATGATGATTGTGGGTACAAAACTGCTCTACAATTTAAAACCTGATTCCGTAGACGGTAGGCTGTTTGCCGCAAAAATTACAATCACAGAAATCTTAAAAAAGCCTTTGATAGGTCATGGAACCTTTTCATTTGCCAAAGTGTATAATAAATCAAAAGTCGAATATTTTGAAAACAAAGACAGACCGTGGAACGAAATAAAGAATGCAACTTATGAATTTACACCTTTCAATGATTATTTGCTCATTGCAGTTGAATTGGGTATTCCATTTTTAATTCTTTTGATGTTTCTACTTTATTGTTTGTTTATAGCATCCACCATCAACAAGAATACTCGATATGCCATTGCCATTTTGGCGAACCTATTAATATGTGCATTATTTAATAACCTTATAACTAACCTATCCCTTATGACACTATTTTTCCTTGCGTTATCTCTTTTAGCAACCTTCGGAGAATTTCGTAAAACCAAAATAACCATGTCCTTACCTAAAACAATCACACAGATCATACTTTTATTCCTTTGTGTTTTTACTATTAAAGAAATCCATTCCAATAATTCAAATCGAAAAACCTTTAATGAGTTTTACAGCCATAAAGAAAAAAGCAAAATGATTGATTCTATGGTTGTTTTGCACCGAACTTTTGATTCTAACCTGTACCATGATCTAAAACTAGCTAGAATAATGGACAACAATAAGGTTGATGCCATTCCTTTTTTAGAAGAAAGGCTTATACAAACCTCTGCACCTCGTATTGGTCGTGAATTAGCACATTTATATTATCGAAAAGGGAATATCAAACGAACGGAAGAACTTTATAAATTCAATTCGCTAGCAGAACCTTATCGTTATGAAGCAAGAATGGATTTATTAAACTTATACCTAAAAACAAACAATTCATCAAAGGCCAATCATTTGGCTAAAACTATCATAGATTTTCCTGTAAAAGTACCCTCAAAAAAAGTAGATTATTTTAAGCGAAAAGCAAAAAAAGTATTTCAGGAATCAAAAAACAACGTCCAATCAAATCAACTACAGGGAAGCTTATCACGTAACGATGGCTTTAAGTCACGGATCCTAAACAGAAAGTTACCTTTTAGAGTTTACTTACCCCCTACAGAATTTATCACTTCAAAACTTCCAGTTATTTACATACACGATGGAAACTCTTATATCCATGGAGGTAAACTTCCTCAACTTTTAGACAGTCTAATTGCAAACCAGAAAATAAATCCGGTTGTAGCGGTTTTTGTGACGCCTAAAGATTTAAACAACAAACAAGAAAAGATCCGTCAAGAATTGTATTTATGTAACCCAAAATTTGTTGATTTTTTCAAAAAAGAATTTATGCCATTTATTGAAAAAAAATATCCTATCAGTATGCTTAAAAAAGATAGAAGTATGATGGGATATTCATTTGGCGGCTTGGTTTCTGCTTATATTGGCGCACAAGCAACCGATAGTTTTCAAAATATTATAATGCAATCTCCTGCTTTTCACCCCTGTCCAGAAATCTACAACTGCTTTAAATACACGACTAAAAAAGATTTAAACATATATCTAAGCTATGGTACAGGTGACGACACCGAGAATCAAGATCTACCAATGATTAAAATATTAAATGATAAAAACTATAATCTAAAGGTTGATAGAGTTGAAAAAGGCAACCATGACTGGAAAGCTTGGAAACCTCAATTGGAAACCATTTTAATGCATTTTTTCGAACAATCAGACTAATTCCTTTACAAAAGAAAGAGAGTCTATATTAAGAGCTAAGAAACTTTATCTAGATAATCGTTTATTATTTCTTGATTGATGCCACTATATTCCGAGAACTCTTGTGCAGTAATAAATTGGTGAGGTTGTTTGCCGAAGTACACTTTTATTTTATTCAATAGTTTTCTTCCATATCGTTCACTTCTTCCAGTGATGCATTGGATGTCTTTTGGATATATGCAAGCTCTTACTATTTTCATGTTTCTCATACTTTATCCATGCCTTTGGTATGGAGTACATATACTTTATCGGTATTAATAACGTCTTTCGGATTGGGTGCCATGCGAAATTTGAAACCTTACTTAAAAATACGGTGTTTTGTTGAAACTTAAAAACATTTTATCATGGCTAAACAAACAGGTATTATCAAATTAAAAGGAACTATCGGAGATATTTCTTTTTACAAAAGTGGAGATGGACATCTAGCACGTGCAAAAGGCGGTATAGATGGAAAACGAATTGCTTCAGATCCGGCATTCCAAAGAACAAGAGAAAATGGTTCTGAATTTGGAAAAGCCGGTAAGGCAGGAAAATTATTGAGAATTGCGATTCGTACGTTATTACAAAGAGCAAAGGACAAAAGATTGGTTGGTAGACTTACAGCTGCATTACTTAAAATCATCAAAACAGACACTACAAATGCTCGTGGTTTAAGAACTGTACAAGATGGTGTGGTAAGTATGTTGAAGAATTTTGAATTCAATATCAACGCAAAACTTGCCTCTACCTTGTTCGCAAGTTATGTATCTACTTTTGATCGAGTAAGTGGTGATGGTAAATTGAATATCTCGAAATTCATTCCGACAAGTGCAATTGTCGGACCAACAGGAACAACTCATTATCGTATTTCGTTGTGTACAGCTGAATTGGATTTTGAAAATGAAACCTTTACTTCAGAAATAGATGAAACAGGTATAGTGCCTTATGATTCCGTAGAGACTGCAAACATTGAAATTACAACCTCAACAAATGCGAATTCATTATTGCCAATAGTACAGGTGGTGAGTATTGAGTTTTACCAGGAAGTAAATGGAGAGATGTATCCTTTGAAAAACGGATCCTACAATGCTATGGCAGTTACATTAGCAGAAAAAGTCTAGTATGGTATTCACCTTACATAGAACCTATTTAAAGGAGGGCACTCATGGTGCTCTCTTTTATAAAGATATTTTCTTCTGTTTTATCATTGAGCTCCCTTACCTAAATAATATAAAATACAAATCATGTATACCAGAGGGCACTTATACGTTGACACCAAGGTATTCGAAAAAGTTTAAGAACCATCTACTGGTGAATGGTGTAAAAAACAGAAGCTTAATTTTATTGCACCCTGCGAATGATGCTCAAAAAGAACTGAAAGGCTGCCTTGCTCCTGTAAGCTACCTAACAGGTGTTGCAAAAGGACTGTATAGCAAACCTCAGCTTGAAAAGTTAGTTGCTTTGTGTTATCAAGCCTTTGACAAAAAAGAAACCGTACAACTCATTATTAAATCTTAGAACTTATGAAACTACATGAACGATATCAAAAACGAACTCCTTCTTTTTTTAGAAGATTAAGAAATATTGGAATTGCATTGGCAGCTGCTAGTGGAGCTATTTTGGCGGCACCTGTTGTATTACCTGCTGCACTTATAAGTATCGCAACGTATGTTGCTGTTGCAGGAACTGTGGCTACGGCGGTAAGTCAAGCGGTTGTTGAAGGAAAAAATTAGAACCTTATGGACTCAAATCTAAAGGCTGGTTTTTTGGGAGGTACATTTTTTAGTACCGTTTTAGGCATACATACAGAACAACTCATTGCAACAATCGTTTGTGCAGCTATTGGTGCTATTGTAAGTTTTATTGTATCCCTCCTACTTAATATTCTCTGGAAAAAAATAATCCAAAAGTAGCAGGTGATCTTGCTTCTTTTGGATTATTGTCAACGTTTAGTATATGGGCAGTAGGGTATTTGATACAGATGGAGTATTGGTTTGCCACTGAGCCGAGCTAAACTTTTTTATTTAATTTACTTTGTTTAAATATCAAAATTTTAGCTTGGCGGTGTTTCAGATAACCACCAAACTTTCTTAACCCACCGAAAGCCCTATTGGCTATATACAGTATTGTATGCCCATGTCATTTTTCCTTTTGTAGCAGGCTGTGTCGGTTTACCACTGTACGGTTGGCAGACATGCTCTTTGGTAAGTTTTGGATTACGCATTGGCATTGAGCAACTTGGCAATATGTATGACTGAGAAGGGTAAGCATTACAGTATTTCCAAGTCTAAGACCTTCCATTTACTACCATCATTAATAGCTTTTATCTTGCCAAAGCAATTACTCTTTATATTGTGTTTTTCAAGTAAGAATTGAGGAATATAAAAATCACCCATGAAGGCAAAATCTGCACTTAAACTGTTTTTTTCTTCCTCATCTAGCTCGTAATATTCTCTTGTGCCGTAATTCGATTTGTATTTTAGCTCAATTTCTCCAGTCGTAGCTTTTAGTAAGCTATCATTTATTTTTTCCGTTTTATCAATGGTAATAACCTTAAAGCGAACTATTCCTTTCTTCTTATCCTTTTTCGACAAAAGTCGCACCTCTATAAAATCACCTTCACTGGGTCGTAATTCGGTTTCATTGAACCTTACAATTCCATCAATTTTGGAATTGACTACAAAATGGAACAGTGATTTGGAATGATTGACACCATCCACAACAGCGATTTTTGGCTCAATTTCAAATATCGCCTTATTGTTTGGCTCCTTTTGGATATTCACCAACTTGACTCTGAAAGCATCACCATCTTTTTTCCGAATTCTTTTGCCAGATATAAGATCGTTTTTCTTGAAGTCTTTTGGGTTCGATTTAAAGAAGATTTCTTGATTTGAGAAAGTTATTGCATGAATTACATTCTTATCCTGGTTGATGTAATCAACAATCGCATATTCATTTTCAAAAGTTGACCATTTTTCTAATTCCGTGATTCTGTATATAAGTGGATTATATTCTTTAATCTTTTTTGACGGTAGCCAGTAGCTCTTTGAGTCATCAATCTCCTTAGTCGTTTCCTTTAGTTTAAAATTGAGCACCTTACCTAAATTGAGGTTTTTGAGATTGAAAAACTTCTTCAAGGGAGATATTTCTATTCCCTTTCCGTCTGAGAACCCCCATCTTGTTCTTCCTTTTTTATCTTTGAAGCTATCAATATATACAAGTGCAATCCAAGGAAGATCATTGAAAGCGAACTCTTCAGCCATTCCTTTGAGTTCTTTATACTTTTCAGTATTACTACCTTCTACAAGTTTTATTTTTGATGTCAGCTCATCAACATCAGTACCGATTTTCCACTGATTTTTTTGTCTATTTTCTTTATATAGATTTAGCTCGATTCCTGCCTCCTGAATCAAATTTTTCCTTTCGAAAACAACAGCTAACGCTAAACGCACATCCCCAAGGAAATCATCATTTTGTTCAATCAAAGCTGCCTTACAGAGCATTGACAAATGCAGATCTTCATTATTCTTTACTAAGCTTGAAAATTCGTTCCAATAATATGGTTTATCATATAATTCAAGTGCTAGTTCTTTATATATAGTGATTGATTTATCAATATCTCCGTCCTTTTCATATAGGATCGCTAATTCTCTTTTTAGCCATTCATTTTCTGGACACTTATTTACACCTTCTTCATACGCCTTAATCAACCAGTTTAAATCAGTTTCTTGATTTGTTTTTAAATGCTCAAAAGCCTTTTTCACTGCTTTTACACCTATGGACTTATAGGTTTTATCATCCTTTTCAACATCTTTCCAATCATGCGAAGTAAGGAGGCTGGGATTCCACCCCTTGAAAAAATCAAAAAATCTCCAAGCATTTACTTCTGTCATATTTCTTTCTGCAAGACTTAAAATTTTTGAATGCCATTCTGAAGCTGGAGCTATAGAATAATTCTCAACATAAAAATCAAAAGATTTCCATAGTTCATCCCATTGTTTAGTCTTTTGATAATTATAGGTCTTCCAAAAAAACGGTTCTCTTAATAAGTCTATCGTCTCGTAAGAGGAGAAACCCCAGTCTGAACTTTCAAATTTTACCTTATCAATAAATTCAGCAACATCAAATGAATAGTCTTTATCAATTAATTCTCTACAAATCCTAGATATAAGTGAGGGTATATTATTCCCTTCATGTTCAGAGTTTGTCTTATCCTCATATCTCAGATTTCCTGGTCTCCATAGGTTAAAGAAGTTCAATAAATTAAAATCTGAGTGCTCTTTAGAATAGTTAAGCCCAAAGTTTAAAATCATTGAATGGAGCATTGAAGGTCTATCATTTTTAAGATTCATATAGTCCCACAAATACTTTCGTACACTGACAGAATCAAGCGTATTAATTTCAGATTTAATATAACGGTAAATTATCCATCCATAAGATTCATTATGCATGGGTTTTAATTTACCTGATGCTATCAGTTGTTTCATCAGGCTGAATGCCTCTGAATGTTTGTTCGCTTTACTTAAATCTTCTGCTTGCTTTATTTCTTTGTACTGAACATCAATTTTAGGTTTTAGAAACTGTATTTGATTTGAAACTATATCGTCTGATTCATAAAAATCAATTTGGAGAAGCTGATTATAATATTGTTCTGCATTACTAATATCCCCCAAAGAAATGAACTCTTTTACCAGATCAATCAGTACCCATGCTAAAGCTTTCTTAGTCCATTCATCACCTTCACCGTTTCGGAAAATATTGTTAGCAATTCCGGCTCCTTCAAGCAACTTATTGATTTTAGATTGACCTCTTAAATCCTTTGCTTCCTTTCTAATATCAAAGACATCACTATTCTCCATGATTTGATTTTTTTACAAATTCCATCAACTGAACCCATAAATTTTCATCTGAGTATTGCCTCGCAAGGATTGAGCTGATGAAGCCATCACCATTGTAGTTTACATCAAAATCTATACTTTCCTCATTTTCTGAAGAGACACTTACAAAGTCTTTATATGGGTTTTGAATTATACTTTGAATAAAAAGTCCATTTGTATTAAACTGTCTTTCCAAAAGTTCATAAAACTCTCTTCTCCAAGAATCTTTAATTATTGAGAAGTCATTTAGTTTCCGATTTTTTACTAGAATATCCAGTACTAACTTGTTGAAATCTTGGTTATTTCCGCTTTGTATGGTAGGTGCTTTTACCCGAAGCTTTCCATCGTAATAAAATCTGATTTTAACATCATTAGTACCATCGGAAAGTGTATAGACTTGCTGATAATTTGGATGCTCTATGGCTTTAATAGTTAGATTTCTTGAAAAAATCTTGGTTTCAACCGTTTTATAAAGCCCTACTACTAATTCTTTATTATCAGAATCATTCATGTGTATTCGATTCAGAATTTCATTGTCGGAATCTGTAAGTTGCTTATCCTTATCAATTATGACGTAGTAATCCTTTTTTACAGCAGAATCAGTCGCTATATCTTTAAATTCAGTCTTTAGAGTAGGACATATACCTTCATAATTCAATAAATGAATTTTCTCTTTTGCTCTTGTAACCCCTGTATATAACCATTTAAAATAAGAAGCATTAGCTATACCACCATTCCAATCAACATTGAATATCACATTATCCCATTTGTAGGACATAGCTTTATGAACATTCATCGCCCATCCAAACCTTAACAATGCAAGGTTCTTTATTTTGTAGTATTTAGATGAAGGGTTCTTCATCAATTCCCTTTCCAATTCAACCCTGTATTTTCTTTTTATTTTATTGGTCAAAACCCTTAGTTGTCTTTCTTCGGCTTCCAACCTTGTTTTAACTTTTTCTCTTGAATCAAAAAGCTTTTTCAAATCTGATATTTCTAACTCTTTGGACTTGTATTCCTCAGAGTTAATTAAGTTTTGGTATAGAGAAGATTTCTCAAAAGGATTTTTCTCTTGTAGAATTCTTAATTCTCTGTTTAGTAATATTTTGATAGCAATAGTTTCATCTTCTGAGAGTTCTCCTTTGGGATTATTTCGATAATTTTCAAGTGCTAAAAGTTGAACAGTAACCCCTTTTCCCAAAAGTTTTACTGTTAACTCTCTTAATTTGAGTTCCACAGTTTTACTACTCTTCAATTCAACTTTTTCTATCGAAGAATCTCCACTTGATTCGCAAATAAAAAACTGACCATTATATACCTTTTGAGGCTTCGAAAAGGGGTTATCAACCTCTTCAGTACTGATATTGTTGTTTAAAAGAAGTAAGTCGCCAATAGATAAATCCTCACTGTTTTGAAGGATAACTTTTTTAATCCATAAATTTACCTTTTGCGACTCTTCATTTGTATAGGTCAAAAATTTGACATCAATTGAATTATCAAAGTATTGCTTTATAATTGACTTAACCTCTTCCTTTTCGGTGTGATAAAAACTCTTAGAAAAACTGAATGCCAATCTATTAAACAGGTTTTGACGTAAACCTGACACACAAGAAAGGGCATTGTCCAAGATTATATTTCTATCAGGATTATCATCTAACTGAAAAGCTCGTACTTGTAACTCGTATTTTTCATTTAGATATGTGGTTGACAATGGATTTTCATTTGGTTTACCCAATGAAATTTGATAACAATCCCCTATAAAAATGACCTTTCTTTTTGATTCACTTATATTCAAGAACTTTATGAAGTCTTTTAGCAAATAACCTGAACCAAACCTTAAATCCATGGATTGGTGGTAGCTATCTGAAATTAATTGAGATTCATCAATAATAAACAGTGCATTATCTTCATTATCAGACCTTTTCAAGGGAACAATATCAATTCTATTTTTTTCTTTGTCATCTTGTTCAGTATCATCATCACCTTCTTCATGTTCTGAAATTTGATTGCCACCATATATGTAAGAATATAGGCTGCCTATATCATCAATTTTACTAACAAGATTATTGGCGATTCTACTTGATGGAGCCAGAATCTCAACTTGTGATATTCCGTTTTCAAATGATAAATCTTTTAAAAATGGAATCAAATGTGTTTTGCCACTATTAGATGTACCTTGGAGAATAAAAACTCTCTCTTCATCTTCCTTTAAAAAAGAACGAAACTCGCTAAGTGCAGATTTCTGATCAATTCTTAGCCCTTCAAAGTTGAGTTCAGATGCTTCGTTGATGTATTCAAATGTTTTACCATAAGATTCTTCTAAATCAAATGTGTCTGCTTCAAAAACGTTCATGAAACTTTGATATGAATCTCTTTTTAAGTTTACCTCCTTATCATTAACATCAATGATGTCCTTGATCTTCTCTAAGTAATTTCCATGATGTATGATTTTGAAATTCACTTCATCTTCTGGAGGAATCTCACCGTTTAGATGAATTTCTTTCTGAAAACAGACAATTCTAACTGTATGCCCAGGGTTGAAGTAGTTGTCTTTTGCCAGTTTTGACTCTATACTTGACTTAAACACATCATAAAATCTTTTGCGTTGTGTTTTAAGTTGACAATAAGGGTTGATAGAACTTCCTCCTTTAACCATTTCTCCGTTACTGTCAGTCCATCTTCCATAAAGAATATCGGAAGTTCTAGGCAAAGTGATTTCGCCACCAAAATTTTTGAAATCTATAATACAGACAACATTTTGTGTTATCAGAAGAGCGTCAATTTGCAATCGGTTTTCAACAGTGCACTGAGAATTGCCTACCAATAAGCCGTCCATATTATATTTCTCAAACATTTGAGAAAGGTTCTTTGCAAACTCCCTAAAAAACGAGTTTTCGTAACTTTTTGCTGCTATACCTCTTCGGACTTCTAACATAATTTTATTTTCGAGCGTTGGCTAAAAAACAGCTTTTTTGGTTTTTTCAGCGTTTGCCAGTGTGTCGGCAAAAACCAAATGTGCTATTTGTGCGGTGGCTCTTTTTTCGCATGGCATACAACACGTAATAATGTTATATCACGTAGCGTTTTACCGTTTTATTAGTGGATTAAGTACACTAAACGTGCGCTATTCACACCAAACTTAATGATTTTTTTATTTCTTTTTTTATTTTTTTAGCAAAAAGAACAATACCATGCTTTTAAAAATTTAAGGGCTATATGGCTGCTTAAAAAAACAAAGCCAAACAACCGCAACGCTGATTAAAAAAAAACACATGCCATTTTTGTTTGGTGTGTTTTTTTGTGCAGTAACCTTGCTTAAAATTTTAAAAGCCGATGCCTCCGGCAGGAAGGGGGATGCTTGCGAATAGCAAGGGGGCAACGCCCAGGACGTGGGGCAAAAACAAAAAAGCGGGGAAGGGTGATCAATGGAGTATAAACGGGAGTTATGAATGTAATGGTTTGTTGGATTGACATTAAGAAACCTCAGCCGCAAAGAAGCCTGTGAGACTTTTGTTTTTGCCCCCGAGGGGCGTGCCCTATAAGAAAGTAGCGCCGATTTATTTTTTGTGACGAAATAATCAAGTTTAGTAATCAGTGGTTTTGAAAAATAAAGGGAGGTGCGTCCGAACGACTTTAGGAGAGAGACCGCTTAACCCCGAATTGGCGTACGGAACTAACACACTGCTTACTTGCCGAAAATATGCCGATAGAAATGAACTGAATGGAATGGCTTTTTGCTTTTTTTGGTACGACCCTGCAACAGGCTCAGGGTACGAGATTAGTATAATTTAAAATACCAGTTGTTGTAATTTCGAAAAAAGGAATGTGCCATGGGTGCGTAACCTAACAGGTATTAATTCAGCAAGATTTTATTACGGAGGATTTGATTGTATTTACATGACGAGAACGACAGCTCTTTGGAGTTGAGGAGTGAGGTACGAATGGAGCAAGCTGCAATGTGCTGGCAACTAAAACCACATTCATACTAAAAGATTTTGACTTAGCATAAAAACCTAGAGGCATTTTTATATTTTTGAATAAATATAATTTCAAGAAATAGACAAAAGTGTATGGATGTAACTAAATATAAAGAAAACCTAAATGGTAATTCATCTAAACAACTAAAACTAGAAATTAAAAAGACAATTAACTTGTTAGGAGATGAAATCAGGGGGGAATTCTTAGATAAAAACAAATTAGAGACACTGCAAAAAGAAATTGAAGCTAATTATGTTGATGGAAATGTAGAGGAGCATTTTAGGCGTGAGAAAGATGATATTCGAATAAAACTATTTAATTACGACAATCCTATTGCTGAAAAGACGGTAAATGGTGTAAACTTAAGAATTGCAGAAGGCTTAATCAGGAACAAGGAGAAAACTTATCTTTTGTATGCAGATGGCTCAATGGTTGGTGAATTTTATGTCATTAGTGATATTAAGAAAATCATTAAATATATTGAGGATAACTTAATTAATGTTTTTAGACTGATAAACAAATAGTTTTACTAGAATAAAGGGAAGAGAATTTTCAAATATTGAATATTCAAAATGCTCATCAGGCTTTCAAGTAAGTATTGATTAATAAGAGAATTTAACCAACACACTATCAATAAAGAGATTTTTGTCTTTTTATTGAGAAATGCTAAATGTATTTTCGCAAAACTTTATATCTTTAGCTGAAAAAATTCAAAGATAAATGGTTACAACTATTGAGTATGAAGATGCTTCTCCGAATCCAGAGCATTTAATCAAATCAATTGCGGAACAAGGCTACACTCTTGAAACGGCACTTGCTGATTTATTAGATAATTCGATATCTGCTAAGGCTGGTAATATTGAAATAATGTCAAGTAACACAGGTGATACATTAAAGGTTTTTATAACCGATAATGGAATAGGAATGAACGAAGTTCATCTTTCTGAAAACATGATGTTCCCAAGTAAAAGTGTAGAAAACAAACGTGAAGTCACAGATCTTGGACGTTTTGGTTTAGGAATGAAAACAGCTTCTTTTTCACAAACCAGAAAATTTACTGTACTTTCAAGAGAAAAAGGAACTGATAAATTTCATGGGAGAACCTGGGATGTTAATTATTTGAAAAAGTGTGGAAAATGGCGTATTATAGTAAATAATCAAACAGAAATATTAGAGTTACTGCAAGAATACAATGAGGTGTCAAAAAATCACCTAAAGGCATTTGATAATTACGCACCAAATACAATTGTTATATGGGATGGCTTATACAAGTTTGAAAATTATCTCAATCCAGATAATCAATACAAACATTTCAAAGAACAAATAAACACAGTTACTTCCGAATATTTAGGTATTGTCTTTCATAAATTCATGAACCTGACTACAGGAGCTATATCTATACGGATCAATAATGAGAGAGTTGAAGCATTTGACCCATTTATTTCTACAAACGGCGATGTAGCAAGAGGCCTAGGTGAAAAAGAAATGAAATTCGGGGAAGATGTATTGAGAATGAATGCATATGTATTACCTGTTGAAGCTACTGAAAATGAAGATTCATGGACTACGCAAAAAAAAAACTTAATGGATCTAGAAGGACTCTATATCTATAGAGGGAATCGGATTATTTTTTTTGGAGGTTGGAATGGTATTATAAAAAAGGAGACAAAACTTAAGCTAGCAAGATTAAAAATTGAATTTGAGAATATAAATGATGATAAGTTACAGTTGAATGTTGCTAAATCAAAAATTGAAATACCTTATGAATTAAAAACAGGTGTACTTAGGTATTTAATAGAGCTAAGAGAACAAGCTAAAAAGGAATATAACAATAGAGGGTTAAAGCAAAGGAGAACTGTTGACCATAGTAATATTGATTTATTAAAAAGAATACAGACAACAAAAGGAGTATTCTATTCTATCAATGATGAATTTCCTTTATTAAATGAAATCAACGATATTTTAAATAGTTCTCAAAAGAAAAAGTTACACATTTTATTACGAGCTATAAATCATACTATCAATAAACAACGACATGTTGATACTGATTTTATAGAATATTTTGAAGAAGCTGAGCCAATAGATGAAGATGTATTAAAACTTACGATAATTAATGTGTTAAAAAAAGGTGTTAAAAAATCTGATATTTACAACCTGATATTGAAGGGACTTGGATTCACAAACGAAAACATCCCCGATAAAATTGCAAAATTACTAATAGAATAAAAACCGCTATGATTGAACAAATTATTGAATATATTGATAATGAAAAAAAACAAGTACTAAAAGAAGGAGGATTAATTAAAGAAGATTTTTATTCTGCAGTACTAAAAGAAAAAACAAAAGAATTTATCAGAACACTGAGTCAATATTTCCTTAGTTATGCTGAGGTATTAAATACGGGAGGATTTGATGAGAAATATTCAATTGCAGAAAGACAGCATAGAGCTAAAACACCTTTGACAATTGAAAAAAGCAGTACTTTAAAGAAGAAGTTTCCGGAATGGCTAACTAATGAAAGACAAAAAAAAATTGGATGGGGGGATGATTCTAGTGAAACATACCGAGAACGATATTTTAAGTACTTAAAAAAAATAGGTAGATCTGAAACCATTATATCCGAAACAGAAGACTCTACATTAAATATTGTCAAGAACTTGGGAGACCCAACGAGTGAGAAAGAATTCTACAAAAAAGGTATGGTTGTAGGTAGTGTACAATCTGGAAAAACGGCCAACTTTAATGGAGTTATTAATAGTGCTATCGACACAGGGTATAAGATGATTATAGTATTGTCTGGTCTGATGGAAGATCTTAGAATACAAACACAAAAGAGAATTGAGTTAGATGTTTTAGGACCCAAAAGAGCAGGTGGTATAGCTGTTGGAGTAGGCGAAATATATAATGTCGAAAATAACGTTATTTCCTCTGTTACATCGATAGAAAGTGATTTTAACAGAAGTTTACTGAAAGCAGATTTTGACAAATACAATACAACAAATATTTTAATTTGTAAAAAAAACGTATACATCCTAAGGAATATACTCTTGTGGTTAAACGAATCAATCTCAGAAGAACACCCCAAAATAAACTTACCAATTTTAATAATTGATGATGAAGCGGACAATGCGTCATTAAATAATTTAGGGTTCAAAGGGAAAGAATTTGCTACAAGAACAAACAAAGAAATCCGTTCTATATTAGAACTTTTTACTAGAAAATCATATTTGGGATATACTGCTACACCTTTCGCAAATGTGTTACAAGATAGAAACGAAATACCAGAAACCAAAAATAAATTTACACATAAAAAGGAGAGTTATGAATTTGACATGGTGGATAATCTTTTCCCAGATGATTTTATAGAACTTTTATATCCGCCATCAAATTATTTAGGGATTAAACATTTTTTTGACACAAGGATAGAAAAAAAGAACAAAAAGGGTGAGATTGAAAACTTAAAGATAGAAAGTATCGTTGCAAGACCTATTGACATTGATGATCCTAATTACTATTTGCAAATACCACCTAGGTTTGATAAAGAAAATGATTTCCCAACAATAGCAAAAAAAGCAGGTACAAGAGCAGCAAATTTAAGAGATAACTATCCTAATGAACAAGACGGAATACCAAAATCTCTAAAAGAAGCTATTCAGTGTTTTATTTTAAGTATTGCTATTAGGCTAAATCGAGAGTCTGAATTAAAACAAACACCTTTTTATCACAAACACCATACAATGTTGATTCATATATCATTGTTTGCTAGTTGGCAAGACCGTTTAAAAAGATTAGTAGAAAAATATGTAAATGAATTAACTGAAAATTTAAATAATGATGGTTTAGATGCTCCTGTTTGGTTGGAGTTTGAACGTGTTTGGAATAAGCATTATGCGTATATAGTAAACAATATTAGAAATCATTTGAGTAGTGAATATGATGACCCTTATTTAACACCACAAGATTTTCATAAAGACATTAAAGTATTATTAACCGAAGCGGTTAAAAACATCGAGATTCCTTCAGTTAATTCTAAATCTGGAGAGAATTTAATATATGGAGATGAACCAAAAAAATATATCGCAATTGGAGGTAATAGACTTTCAAGAGGGTTTACATTAGAGGGATTAACAGTCAATTATTTTTTAAGAAAAGCAAATACTATCGATACTTTGATGCAGATGGGTAGATGGTTTGGTTACCGACCTGGCTATATAGATTGTTGCAAGTTATTTACAACAACAGACAATATAGAGAAGTTCAACCAGGCATCTTTAACAATGGAGGATCTTGAAGAAAAATTCAATTACTTATCGAAACTTGATGATAGAACACCACGTGATTATACATTATGGATACAAAACAATCCTGATGTGATTAAACTAACACGAACAAATTTCTTAAAAGGGTTAACAATTAAAAATTTAGATTTTAGTGATACCGTTCAACAATCTACACAGTTTAAAATTGATAGAAATTTAATAGAAAATTCTGAAGAAAACTTAAAAAAACATATTAATAATTTTATTTGGGATGACTCTATTGATGGGTTTTTAACATATGATACTGACCAAGAAGGGTTAAAAGAGTTCTTAGCCCTACCAAATACAATGTTAAATTTGGACACAAATGGATTAGACGAATATTTAGACAGTTGTGCAGATAAAAACAAATTATTGAAGTGGAAAATTGCCCTTAAAGTGATTTCAAAAAAGACAAGTGAAGTATTTACTTTTGACAGTAATGGAAAAACGTATGAAGTCCCTATGATAAAAAGATCTGGACCTACAATCGGAAAAGATCCTGAAAATAATCCAAATAGGAATTTTGTTTCCTTAATCGATAATAATATTTTCAAAGCTAGAAATAGTACAATCATAAGTCCTTCTGATTTTTCAGTAACACTATCTAAAGATGAAAAAGAAAAGGCAGAGAAAATATTTAAAAGTAGAAAAGACAATGAAAAAAAATCGGTACCCGATAGTGCGTACCGTGAACAAATGGATGAGAGTACTGGATTGTTAGTTGTGTATTTAATGAGTTTAAAGGATGTTTTCCATATAAAAAAATCAGGAAAAATTAGTTTAGAAGAAATAGAACTAACAAATCAAAGGCTAACAGAATACAAACTAAGAAACAACTTAAATGAGGTTGAAGACTTGCCTCTCATAGGGTGCGCCTTAGGTTTCCCTAAAGTTAGTGGAGTTAGTGGAGGTGTTTATATTACTAAACATGAATTCCCAGAAATTAAAGACATGACGCTAGATGAATTAAAAACATATGTAGTAGAGCAAGGTTATGATATTGATGTTGAAGACCTAGACTGGACGAAAAAAACTTTGTTAAAAGAGATTGAAGAATTTGACAAGGAGATTGAAGAAGAATATCAACTAAGTGAACAATAGCCCAAAGGAAATGACAATAGAGAACCTAGAGAATAAATGGCTTAAATTAGAAAAAATTAATAGTGGAGACAACCCATGGGTGTATCTTATATTAGATGAAGACTGTGTACCAAAATTGAATATTGCTATCAATGACAAAAACAACAGATGTGTTTTATTAAAAACTGATGGAAATATTTCATTTAAAATGAAAGAAATAATTCAGGAAAATATAAAGTTTAGCTACTCCAAGATATATAAACAGTATGTTTTAGAGTTACTTGATGGTTCATTTTCAGATTTGTTTGATGAATTGATTATATCATTATATAACAAAATTCATAATGAGAGTGACACAAAAAAAACAATATCAATTTTTACTGCTACAATAATTAAATGGATTAGCTTTTTTAATAAAGGAACAAGTGCACTTTTGTCAGAGGTAGTAATAAGAGGCTTGTTTGGTGAATTAATTGCACTTAAAGATTATCTTATTTCTATGGATAATAGAGATGTAAACGAAATATTAGATTCGTGGCAAGGACCATACAATTCACCAACAGACTTTGTTTTTGATAATGCATTGGTTGAGGTTAAAACAAAAAGGATTGATGCTTCCATTGTTAAAATTTCAAGTGCATACCAATTAGAAGAAGAAGAAGGCAAAAGCCTCACTTTAAGAGTTGTATCATTAGAAACAACAAAAGACTCTTTAGAAACTATCTCAACTGTGTTTTTAGATATCAAAAATATAATATTTGAAAAAAGTGGAGACCTAGGAGTGTTTATTAACGCATTAAACGGACTAGGTATTAGCTACCAAACAATAACTACTTATGATAATTATTGCTACACACCTAAGGAAATAACAGATTATAATTGTTTACTAGAAAATAAAGAATTGAGCTTCCCAAGGATAAGTAGTGATAATTTACCAAAGCAAATAACTAAAGTTAAATATCATTTGAACTTACATACTTTAGGAGATTTCATCATAACAACAAAAAAAATATAAATGGAGTTAAAGGAATATTTTAAAGTAAGAACAGATCTAATTGAGGACTCTATAGATGAGGATGGTGTATTTTCAAAAGAAGCTTTTTTATCTAATATTTTACCAGAGTTAGTAGAAACTAAATTATTAGACTCTGAAGATTTTAACCCTTCCTATTATAGCGGTATTCAAGATAACCAAAAAATGAAAATCAATGGTTACACTATTAATGAAACTGGAGAACGTTTACAGGTTTTTATACTTAACGAAGATGCTACTAGCCTTAAAATAAATGAAGCAGATTTAATTATAAAGTTAAAAGAAGTTTATCAAGCTATTTATGCAGAGGCTATCCGTTTTATAAAAAGTGCAATAAAGAGATATATAGATTTACAGGATTCAGACCCAGCAAGTTTCTTAGTGCATAATTTAGGTAGTTCAAATTTCATGAAGGCTATCGATGTAATAGAGATATTTGTGATTAGTCCTACATTAACAGTTGAGGCAAGAGGTAATAGCCTTTCAACAAAACAAATGACCTTTAAAGAAGAAGTTTTTAACGTAAATTATGTTGAGGGTAATGAAAAAAGAACAAAAGAAATTTTAATTGACAAAAAATTAATTGATCTAAACTTTCTTTATGACATTTCAATTTCAAACGGCGCAAAGTATTCTTTAAAAATAGACTTCTTAGAATATTTTGATAAAAGGATCGAAGTACTAAAGGCTGCAGATGAAGAAAATTTTGAATCTTATTTATGTGTCTTGCCTGCAGAAGGACTTGCTAATTTATATAGAAAAAACAGTACTCGTTTATTAGAGAAAAATGTACGTTCATTTTTAAACTTCAAAGTAGAAGCAAATTCAGGAATGCGTAAAACAATTAGACATGAACCTGAAAAATTTATTGCTTATAATAATGGACTAACGATAACAGCCACCGATAAAGATATTACTGAAGAGAACGGCAGGTATTATTTAAAATCTTTAACGGATTTTCAAATTGTAAATGGAGGACAAACAACAGCGAGTATTTTCTTTTCTAAGAAAGATAGATTGGATGTGAGTAAAATTAATTTGATGGCAAAAATAAACATTGCTAAAGAGCTTAGTGAAAGTGATTTGAATGAATTGATCAGTAACATTAGTCTCTACTCTAACACACAGTCAAAAGTTTCTAAGGTTGATCTTAAATCTAGAAACCCACAGATGGATAAAATAAAAACCATTTCCTTAGGTGTAACAACCCCGTTAGGTAATAAGTGGTTTTTTGAAAAGGCAAGAGGAGAATTTAGCACTATGGTTAAACTAAGTGGTAATAATAAAAGGAAAATTGAGCAAAAATTCCCAAGGGCAAGAAGATTGACAAAAGTTGATTTAGGTAAATATTATACTGCATGGGGAAACCAACCTTGGTTAGTAAAAAAAGGTGGAGAGAAAGTATTTAGGTCATTTATAGAAAAAGTATCTGGTGATGGTGACAAAATAAAACCTATTGATGTAAATAGAGAATTTTATGAAGAGTTGATTGCAAAAGCAATACTATTTAGAGAATTAGAAGTGTTACACGGTACAAGAACAAAAGCGATTGGTCAATTAAGGTCAGCTGTTGTTCCATATTCACTTTCTGTATTGTACAAAATGTTTGGAGGAACCGACAAGAGAGATTCAAATTTTAATCTTGAAAGAATTTGGGTTAAACAAAAACTTGAAGATGTGCTACTTGTTTTCATGAAAGAGCTTATGGTTTTATTGTATTCTTTAATTAGGAAATATGCAAAAAGTGATGATCTAGGAGAAAATACCAAGAAAGAATTATTATGGAATGACATTAGTAAATCACAAGAAATAAAATCTTTTATGAATACACCTGACACCTTAAAAATCATAAAATTATACACTAAAGAAAAGAAAAAAAAGAAAACCTACAAAGAGGTGGACTTTAGCCAAGTATCTGATACTGTAGACCTAATAAGCAAAGGAAAAAAATTCTACAATAGTCTTTATACAATAATTATAACTGATAATAATGTCAATACAGATACAATAGAAAAACGTATTGATTTTAAACCACAAACATTACAAAGCTGTATAGATAGCTTGTTTCCCTCAAAAGGTGCACCAAAAGAGCTTTCATTACATAGATTGAATTACTTAAAAGGATTACTAAATGAAGTAAGAGAAAAAGCACCTAGTTTGTTTGATAAAGTTGATTTTGGAGCGAATGATATTATGTTAAAAACAGCCTTAGATCGTGTGATTAAAATCTATAATGATGCAATAACAGAAAATCAAGATATTCAATCTGTTTTCGAAAAAGAAGCTAGTATTGCGCAAATAAAAGGCAAGAAGTTTTATAGTTCATTGTCACAAATAGGAATTAAACTGAAAAATGGAGAACCCCCTAAAGCTGAAGATGTTTATAGAGCATCACTAGTCTATAGTAATAAATAGCTTATAGAGAATTAATGATATTAGCAATAGCTTCTGATATTTTTTTAGCCATTAAAGGAGGTACAGCATTACCTATCATTTTATAATTGTACCCCATTTTTTCAATAAAAACAAAATCATTGGGGAAAGATTGGATAAGTGCAGCTTCTTTAACAGTTATCGTTCTTGCTTGATCTGAATCAGGATGGATAAACATTAATCCATCTTTATTTAAATGAGCAACAATCGTTTGTGAAGGCTTATCCCAATTTAAACTGCGGTATTTAGAGTGTTTTGTTTTTTTACCGAGTAAATTATTGTAAAACAAAATTTTATCATTCATTTTGCTTTCATTCATATTGTTTGACACCCAGTCTTTAAAAATTTTTATATCACGGTTGTTATGATATCTAGGCTCATGATTTACAGGAGAGAATTCTTTACCAGTAACAGGAGAATGCGAATACTTCCTGCCATCAGATTTGAAAACGACTTTGGAAGGTTTCAGCTTTGGCAAATGACCGATAGCTTCAAAAAGTGTCTTCGGTGGACTAATTTTGGTTTTGTTAATCTCAGAATAAATCGAATCTAAATTGAAATTACTAGATTTAATGTTTTTACGAATACCAATAATAATGACTCTTTTCCTTTTTTGAGGAACACCAAAGTCACTGGCGACTTGAATTACAGACTTTAACTTATCAGGTTCTACTATCTCATAGCCATGATCAGAAAATGATTTATAAATCCTTTGAGTTACTTTTACCCCCCCGGGTGAAGCACTAAGCATTCCTGGCACGTTTTCAAACACAAATAATTCAGGTTGAAAATGATCTACTACTTTAATGAAACTTTCAAAAAGAAAATTACGATAGTCATCTTTCATTGAATTTTTATCTTGTGCTCTCCCTGCAATAGAATATGCTTGGCATGGAGGACCACCTATAATTATATTAACTTTTTTATTACCAACAAGTCCTTTTAATCCATTTTTTATAACATCAGGGTGATTTGTTTTTTGATAACTAGCTAGAGTTTCTTCATCCCAACCACCATGTATTAATTCTGTAGATTTTTGAATATCGAAATGAACGACTCTCCTATTGGCTTCTTCCTTAGAGTGCTCCCAATGAGTTTCTACACGATTTCTCAATGTGTTTACCATAGGTAATTCCCATTCTACATGAGCTAATGCATCATATTTACCTGACTGAAGAAAACCTTCAGACAATCCCCCACAGCCTGAAAAAAGATCAATGAATGTGATTTTATCGTTGTTAGTCATTTAAAGAAATTCTATCTAATGTTATTTTAAACTGTTCAGCTATTGCGCCTGACATTAATGGAGGCACTGCATTACCAATTTGCTTAAATTGATTACGGGTACCGCCTGTAAAGAAATACCAATCAGGAAAAGACTGAATTCTTGCAGCTTCTCTAGGGCTAATACTTCTTGGTTTTGGACCTGGATGCACATAAGAATTACCATCCGTTTCTAGATGTGCAATAATAGTTTTAGAGACATTTTCAGGATCCAACTTAAAATATTTATCACCAAACCCTTTTACTTTTTTAGTACCGTCTTTATCATATTCAACACCATATGTTACTCTAGATAAAGCCTTTTTGTTTAAAGGGTCATTTAGATATTTACCTGGTATAAGGTTTTTATAAATAAACAAATCTCTTTCGTTATTGTATCTAGCTTTATGATTAAACAGTAGTTCAGGTGTTCTCAACTCACCATTATAAGTATTGATTGCTTTACAATATGAACTATTCGATTTATCTATAATTTCATTATAAGGTTCGTCAGAAATATTTTTCCCAAAACAAGATTTCATATTTTTATATGAAACTTCATTTTCAACCTTATAATTATTTGGTTTAGGGTTTGCTTTTATCTGAGGTAGATCAAATATTACATCTTTAAGTTTTAAGGGCTCTTTTTTGCTTTTTATTATTTCTTCAAATATTTCAGATGCTGAAATGTTATATTTTTCATGGATATCATTACGCACCCCAATAAAGAATATTCGTTCTCTATTTTGTGCCATACCGAATTCCTTAGCATTTAAAACTTCAGAAGAAGTATTGTAGCCATATTTACCAGTATCTTTTAATGATTTTTCGATTAGATCACGATAATTTGAAGCTGAGGTTAAACCTTTTACATTCTCTATTAAAACTAATTTTGGAGATAGTTTTTCGGCAAATTTCAAATAATATTTAAAGAGTTGATTTCTAGGATCATCAATAAATCCTTTCGTTCTTTCTTCTAAATTTGCTTTTTTTGAGCGCCCTATCATTGAGAATCCTTGACATGGAGGACCACCCGCTAATACATCCACGTGTTTTATTTCTGAAAGAATTTTATTGATATCATCATCATCCTTTATTGATGGAGCTTTTTTTCTAAGCTCAACTTCTTTATCAGTTTCAATTGTTAAATGACCTTGTAAATCATAAGTAACACTGCTTGTTCCGAGATGTTCATATAACTCTTTAATGTCACCTAAAACAATCCTATTTTCATCTGTTTCAGGATGCGTTTTTTTAAGATTTTGCTTGAAGGTGTTTAAGGCTGGTTCTGCTATATCGTTAGCCAACTCTAAATGAAATCCATTATTTCCGAAACCAATGGTTAGGCCACCCGCTCCAGAAAACAAATCTATATATGTATGTCTTTTAATTTTTTCCATAAGAAATGTAAAAATACATTGAATTTTGTGGTTTAAATCGTTTTTATAAATCTAATTAATCAAAAAAGATACAGTTGAACTAAAGAAATTTTGGATTTTAACATACCCTACAAACTTAAGTAAAAAAGAGTTTTTTTCTTGCCAATGATTGTAGTAAAAAAACAGTTTAGGAATTACTTAAAACCTAAAATTAAATGATCTCAGCATATTTAACGACAACATGAACATTCTAATAGATTTGTTTTTGCCGTCTTAACTCCTCCTAGAATCCCCCTCCCATTTGATGATATTAAACATTTCACGGAACCGGTCTTCAACTTGTATTCCGTATCTAGCACTCAACTCTGAAACACTGGAATTGGATGTAATAAAAGTGCGATATGGGTTTTCTTTTTCTTTGCTATAGCGTTGTTGTAAATAATCACTAATGAGTTCTTGAGAAAAGAATTTTGGTTCTGTACCTACATCATCTAAATAAATATTTCCTGTTTCGATATTTATCTTTCGAATACTAGGATCACGTTCGTTTAACTTTTTTGAGAATTCTATTTTGTTGGCGACAATATCCTTGGCTGTATAGCCTTTGAAATACATTTGCATATGACCATACTTGGCTAGATAAAACCCCATTCGTCTGAATATTTCAAACAAATCGGATTTGCCACAGCCACATGGCCCAAACACAAACAGTCCTTTTTCCAGTGAACAGGTGTTTTTTACAACACCCTGGCTACCGAATTTTTCGGATTTTGAAAAATACGATAATAGCTCGAGTACATATTTTCTATTTTCATCATCTACCACATAATGCTTTCCATAACCGTAAAAATTCGCACTGAAATAAAGAAATAGATTTGAGAATTCTTTTTTTAGAACACGGACTTCAATTTGCTTCTCAGACCTATTTAAAAAGCCTTTTAGACTTTCTGACATAGGTTTTGGACGATGTACTGTTTTTCTGTTTGCGCTACCTTGCTGGGCTCTTAAATTGCTTAGATTGTATTTGCTGAGGTCTGTTTTTAGATCAGTCGAATGCTGCATTGACTCCTGTGAGTTTTCCATAGCTTGAATTGTTTTGGTTTTTAACTTGGATTTTTAACCAACTGATGAAATGCGTATTGAAATCATCGACTGTTTTGGCAAATTTTCCCTCGGTTTTTAATTTCTCAACAAAGATTTTTAATTGATTTTTTAAATATTCCTCGCTGATTTTTTGAGAACTCATAACCGCAGTTATGAGTTTTTTGTTATTTAAATAATTCTCAAAATGAATATCGATGGTGGTGATAGTATTTTTGGGTGTATTTCCATCATCATCGTTTATATGTTTATTATGTTTAATATAGTTTATATTACGCCCCACCTGTGGTACACCTGTTGTACCTTTTTTGGTATCGTAGTGGTACAGGTCTGATACAGGTGTTGTACCAAAAATGGACATGTGAATTTTACTCCCAATAGAGGCGGATTTTGATGGTAAATATTTGATGTATTTCCAGTTTGATAAATCGTTAATACTTTTGTGATACGTACCTTTTGAACCGATACGTGCAAGGTCCATTATTTCTGTTCTAGAAATATGAAATTCATCGGCAAACCTCGAATTATTCCATTCTTGAAAAAGAGCTAAATAAAGGCTGATATGTGTTGCTTTCAGCCTTTTGTCTTTTCTAAGCTTGTTATAGAATTCGTTGAGGTGCAAAATATAATTTACCTCAGCCATTAGTTTGTAATTTTATTCTGATCAACAATATCTATTACATCTTGGTACTTGTAAAAAATAATACCACCGACTTTTGAGTATGGTATGGTTCCATTGATTCGAAATGTCTGTAAAGTACCAGCACTTATACTTAACAATTTCATTACTTCTGCAGATTTTAGGTAGCGATTTTTTTCTTGATTTTTTTTAAGTTCAATTAGGCTTTTGAAATCTTCTAATAATTCGGTTTTAAATTCTCTTAAGTCGTCTGTTGTGATAATTGATGTAGGCATAATTTTTAAAGGTTTTTAAATTTGTAATGATTTGACTATCGTTTTACAAATTTGAAACAGTTTAAAATACTATGCACAGTACCTGAGGGTAACCTACCGTACTATTTTTTTATCAATATTTTTTAGAAATTGATAAAATACTCCCATAAAACAAGGGTGTTTTTATTGCCTTTTTGAGTTTTATGGGAGTGATTAAACTTAAAATATTACTACGGAACCTGTGGGTAAGGTTACATTATATTACGCATCGTACAGATCAATGCTTTCTTGTAAGCTCTCTTTTAGTTTTTCTAGGAAAGTCAACTGCTCACCGCTTCGTTGTTTGATCTCAGAAAATATTTTATAGTGATTTTTCATATCGATATTAAAGAGTTTACTAAAGACATCTATCAAAGCTTGAAGTGAAATATCACCGTTATTTATAGCTTTTACCTTATGCAATGATTTGACCATTTCTAAAAGTGCTCTTTTTGTTTCTGTCCATTCTAATTCTGGTAAATTGCAATCCGAATTTTTAACCTCAATACCATTTTTTATGTTTTCAAATCTTATCAATTCGTCTTTAAAATATTCCCCTTGCAACCTGTAATAATAAATTTTAGTAACCAGGTTGCTATAATAGGTGCTAGAACCGTGAATGATAGACTCATCTAAATATTCTTTTGGGTGATGAAATAAATCGTTGTTATTTGTTCTTAAAAAATAAAATTCGTCCAAAGATTCACTATCAAATTTCAAATAATAATACAGGTCATTATTGTCTTTTTTGAAGTTGTTGATTTTCTCTAATTTATTTTTCAAATATTGCTCCCTGCAAACACCAGTAAGCCAAGAAGTGTCGTGTAAATAATTTAATTTACGATTCAAAAATTTTAGGGTACCGATAATATGCGGTTTTACGTGTTTGAAAAAATAAATCTCTTCTTGTGTAGTGCCAAAGTCTATAGCTCGCATATGTTGGTACGCTTCTTTGTAAAAAACACTTGCAAAATTAATTTTTAAACGAATAGCGTCAATAGTATCCAAATCTTGATTTTCTATTTCAAGCATCTTATGATCGAAAATAGGGGTAAAATTCTTTATCTTTTTCATGACACTAAACAAATGTAAATAATGATAAAATTCAAGGCGTTAACTATTTGATAACAGTAATTTAAAAGAGGCTTGCTTTCTTCAAAGTCATCAACCTATATCACTAAAATTAGTAGTATCTCCTTCTATTTTAGATTTTAATAATTGCATATCATTACTAACTTTTACATCTAGTACTTTAGCATAATGTTGGGTGGTTTTTATAGACTTATGCCCAAGCATTTTACTTACAGATTCCATCGGTACACCATTGGACAGAGTTACCGTTGTTGCGAAGGTATGGCGCGCCAAGTGATAGGTGAGGTTTTTATTGATCCCTGCCACATCAGAAATCTCCTTTAAATATGAATTCATTTTTTGATTGCTCAACATAGGAAGCACCATATCATTGTTTACCACCAAGGGATGGTCTTTGTACTTATCGATGATAATTTTAGGAATAGTTAACAATGGAACTCTACTTTTTGTAGCTGTTTTTTTACGTGAAATATCAATCCATTTTTCACCATCTATGCCTATTACTATATCGTTATGTTTTAATTTTTTAACATCCACATAAGCCAAGCCAGTGAAGCAACTGAACAGAAAAAAATCTTTTACCCTTTCTAAGCGCTCGTTTTCAAATTCTTTATCAATGAGTTTTTGCAATTCTAACTGTGATAAAAATTCTCTGTCTACAATTTTCAATCTAGACTTCCAGTTGTAGAAAGGGTCTTTTTCTATCCATTCGTTGGCTTTTGCAATTCGGATAATTTTTTTAAAATTGGTGATATATTTTACCGTTGTGTTGTGACCACAATCACGTTCGGTTTTTAAATAATACTCCAGACCATTGATGAATTTTAAATCTACTTTTACAACCGGAATATCATCGAGTTTATATTCGTGATTTAAATAATTGAACACATGCATGCGTGCTGTTTTATACCTTTCAAGTGTTCCTGGAGCAAAATCTTTACCCACTAATTTTTCGACCATTTTATTATGATCGTCGAAAATTTTAATGAGCATTTTTTCGTGTTCTACTTTTCCTTGGAAAACATCTACCAATTCACGCGAACTAACCTTGCTGTTTTTTAATCTCAGGCGTTCGTACAAATCGAGAATATTAGTATTTATTTTCTCTAATTTATTGTTTAGAATTCTGATTTCTGAAGATCTACCTAAACCTTTTGAAGTACTGGTACACCACTTATCAATATGTACTTTTAATTTTGTGCTGACCTCAGCTCTTTTTTGGTTGATGGTTACTCTCAAGTAAATCATTGATTTTCCTTCTGCATCTATTTTACTTCTTTTGATGTAAAACAAGGTTGTAATGGATTGTAACATGCTAATACTGTTTTAAACTATATTAATTAAACTTAAATAAAATGATAGTTTGAAAACGTTAAGGCTAGGTAAACATTGGGTTAAATGAATATCGAGGTGTCAGTTTGAGGTGACACCCAAAGTGACACCTTAAGTGACACCTTAGTATTGCATTTATATGTATTTGATTGTATTTAAATGAAAATAAAAAACCCCATAAACATTAAGTTTATGGGGTTTTAATAAGATTTTTAAATCTTATGGCGGAGAATGAGGGATTCGAACCCCCGGAGGTGTGACCCTCAACAGTTTTCAAGACTGCCGCATTCGACCACTCTGCCAATTCTCCAAGTGTCTCATCAGGTATTCCCTGAATGCGGATGCAAATATACACTCATTTTACAATTACTTCAAACTTTTTGTGGTTTTTTTTTAGTTTTTTTTACTCCTCAAAATTAACTCTCTGAAAACAAATTTTTTACCCAATATTAAATCGCATATTTTTTTGAAACAAAAATGAATTCGAAAAAGAATTCAATAGATTTGCCTAAAAAACAAGATGCTTGAAGCGTATAATTGGATAATTTTAGTCATCGTTGGCTTTTTGGCCGGTATCATAAACACCCTTGCTGGTGGTGGATCTTTAATTACACTTCCCTTTTTAATATTTTTAGGACTTCCGCCAAGTGTAGCTAATGGAACCAATAGAATTGCTATTTTATTTCAAACCGGAACAGCTATTTCAGGTTTCCAAAGCAAAGGAATATCCACCTTCCCTTTTAGCATCTATGTTGGATGTTCAGCCTTTCTTGGTTCGATAATTGGTGCTCAAATTGCCATCGATATCAAAGGGGAATTATTCAATAAAATTCTGTCGATTATTATGATTGTAGTTGTTTGCTTGATTGTATTCCAAAAAAAGCGAAAAACACCAAAAGAAATTACAGAAAAAACAACAGGTAAACATTTATGGATTTCTATCTTGACCTTCTTTTTTGTTGGAATATATGGAGGTTTTATAAATGCAGGTATCGGTTTTATTATCTTATTACTCCTACCGACGATCAATAAATTCTCTTTAGTAAAATCAAACGCCACCAAAGTAACCGTTGTTTTTATTTATACCATTGCAGCAGTTGTATTGTTTGCCATCAACGACAAAATACATTGGAAATACGGTCTCACTTTAGCAATAGGCACTTCTATCGGTGCATGGTTTGCTAGTAGGTACTCCGTAACAAAAGGAGATGGATTTATAAAATACTTTCTTTTGGTAGTCGTTTCGGGTATGGCTATAAAACTTTGGTTTTTCTAATCTAACTCTTTCCATTCCAAAGTCTCCATCAACCTGATCATATCATTTTTTAAATAATGCACAGCGGGCATGATAGAATCATAATTTGGCTTCGCATAAAAATACAAGGCTCCAGTCATAAAATTCTTAACAGAATCCGTCGCATGAAATTGAATTTGAGTAGCTGCATCCCCATACACTTCAAACATTTTCCCGAACACTTTAGATTCTGAGTTCTCATAAGGCACTGCCTGAATATCATCTGCCTTAATCATATGTTTAAAAGTTAGCTTTTCTGCATCTTTGAATAAAAGATTCAAATTATCCTGGACAGGAGCATAAGACAACACTACTGTTGCATTCAATTCTGGATAATATACATCGAGCCAAAATCTTTTCTTTTTAATAATTTTTGCTTTGCTTGAATACTGAAAAGTAAAAGGGTACTCTTTTTTAGCAAAATTCAAATATGCAGGCGCTGGATAATCCAACCTTAAATAAGCATTTGGCTTAGGCTGCACATCCGATTTACATCCTAAAGCAATCAACATAATTATCAAAAAAACAAAACTTCTCACTATACTAAAGTTACTTTAACACGTTTTACTCTTTTTCTATCAACCGCTTCCACAGAAAAAACAAAATTCTCGAAATTTATCTTTTCGTCTCTTCTAGGAAATCTACCTGTGATCTCTAAAATGAAACCTGCAATAGTTTCCGATTCCCCTTTAAAAGGCTCAAATAACTCAGAGTCGATATTCAATACTTTATAAAAATCTTTTAGCGCTGTTTTTCCATCAAAGACATAATTTGAAGCATCAATCTTAGAATAAACTAAGTCATCTGTATCATACTCATCACTTATCTCCCCAACAATTTCTTCAATAACATCTTCCAAGGTAACCAAACCACTGGTCCCTCCGTACTCATCAACTACAATGGCCAAGTGATTTTTCTTCTCTTGAAACTCAGCCAACAAATCATCCAATTTTTTATTTTCTGGAACAAAAAATGGAGCTCTTACCAGAGTTTGCCAATTGAAATCTTTCTTTGTGATATGAGGCATCAAATCTCTTGCATACAAAACCCCAATCACCTCATCAATATTATCGTGATATACTGGGTTCCTAGAAAATCCATTTTCAATAATTTTCTCCAACATTTCTGCAAATGGCAACTCATCAGAAATGGCAAAAATGTCAATTCTAGGCTTCATCACCTGTACAGTTTCCGTACTACCAAAAGCGACAATTCCTTCTAAAATATTTTTTTCATCTTTGGTTGTAGCATCGTCAGAAGTCAGCTCAAGAGCTTGGGATAAAGTTTCTACTGATAAATTTGTATTCTTTTTACCAAGCCTACTCTCAACAATCCCAGTCAAACCCGTTAGCATAGCACTTAACGGAGAAAGAAATTTATTCAAAATCGCAATTGGCCCCGACATAAACAGAGTAAAACTCAATGAATTTCTAGTGGCATATACTTTAGGAAGCACCTCTCCAAACAACAAAATAAGAAAGGTAATAAGAATCACCTCTATAAAAAATCGAAAATTCTCATCCATATTCCCAAGAAGCTCAGCTCCCAAGAATGAAAACAATAGTACAATTAAAATATTGATGAAATTATTAGTAATCAGTATGGTTGCTAATAATTTTTTAGGTCTGGCTAATAATTTTAAGGCTAGCTCCCCTTTCGATTCTTTAGATTTTTCAAGTTCGTCTAAAGCTGTTTTTGACAAAGAAAAAAAGGCTACTTCAGTTCCTGAAATCATTGCTGAAAGAATCAGCAAACCGATTAAAACCACTATATCTAATACTAGATACCATGGTACTGAATTTAAAAATGTGATAATGGGTTCTGGGTCCAACTTTATATTTAAAATTTAATTAAAATGGCAAATCATCATTGATTTCCTTTGTTTCTTCATTTTTCATAGCAGGGTTTGATTCATTATTCGTTGTTCCTTTTGTCGATAAAAAAGTCATATCAACCACATGAATTTCAGTAGTGTATTTTTTGATACCCTCCTGCTCCCACTGACGTGTTTTCAATTTACCTTCGCAATAGATTTTATCTCCTTTCTTTAGGTACTTCTCGCAAATTTCAGCAAGTTTATTTTTGACAACTATATTGTGCCAATCTGTATGGCTAACTTTAGCTCCAGTCTCTTTATTTGTATAAGATTCATTGGTAGCCAAAGGGAATCTTGCAATACAGTTTCCTCCTTCAAAATAGTGAGTTTTCACTTCATCTCCCAAATGCCCAATCAGCATTACCTTATTCAATGTTCCTGCCATAATCTGCTTACTCTATATCAAAAATACTAAAAAAACTGTTTTCAAAACCTTTAGAGCTTTGTTTTTATATTTCTAATGCCTTATTAAAATCAAAACTCTCGATAAATTTCTCTACCAATCTTGGAACTGCATACGTTGATAAAGACTCCAAAGGTATCAAATCTGAATGCCCACTCGCTGCTTCAACCACCCAGAACTGGGTATGTAAATGCTGATGCGACAATTTATGCACCCACTCTTTATTATTGAACAATTTTATGGAATGCACATCACCCTCAAACAACTCATTAAAATCAGCTCTTTCTACCAACGCTTCTAAATCCAAAGTATTGTCTGATTCCAGCAAAGGAAACTGATATAAATTTTGCCAGATTCCCTTCCCTTCTCTTTTGGACAGAATCACTTTGTCGTTGGGAGTCAGCAACACAATAAAATTAAAAT
Organism: Flavicella sp.; assembly: GCF_029238425.1. Lineage (GTDB taxonomy): Bacteria > Bacteroidota > Bacteroidia > Flavobacteriales > Flavobacteriaceae > Flavicella. The sequence goes on along the minus strand of NZ_JAQWGB010000190.1, from coordinate 31,510 downwards.
ATTTCTTTTTTATTTTTATCTTCTTATCCTTTACGGGCAACTGATTGATTGAATTCTTCTTCAAAGCTTCACAACCACCGGCTAGTGGACACGTATCACAATCCGGATTTTGCGGTGTACACTGCAAGGCTCCAAAATCCATTATGGCTTGATTGTACTGTCCAGGATTATCGGTTTCTAATAAAGATTGCGCCAATTGTTTGAACTCTTTTATTCCTTGCGTAGAATTTATGGGTGTACTGATGCCAAAATAACGAGCCAATACTCTGTATACATTACCATCAACCACTGCAGTTTGTTCATTAAAACAAATAGAAGCTATGGCAGATGCGGTGTAATCGCCTACTCCTTTCAACTTCATTAACTCTATATAAGTACTCGGAAATTCACCATTATACTCCTCCATAATTAACTTAGCAGAATAATGTAAATTTCTCGCTCTAGAATAATAACCAAGGCCTTGCCATAATTTTAAAACAAGACTTTCATCCGCATTTGCTAGATCAGCAACCGTAGGGAAATTTTCTAAAAATTTATGGTAATAAGCAGTTCCTTGCGCTACTCTTGTCTGTTGAAGTATGATTTCGGACAGCCAAACCGAGTAAGGATTTTTATTTTTTCTCCATGGTAAATCCCTATTCACGGACAAATACCACGATTCCAATAAGTTACAAAAAGACATGAAATATTTTTATTTATGCAATAATACTATATTTATTGTATTAAATTTTAATGATTTAGCTTTTTGAAATTGATTTATTGTCATATATTTGCAGCCTTAAAAAAACATAACAACACATTAGAAATTAGATTAAGATGACAAAAGCGGATATTGTATCAAGTATTTCAGACAAATCAGGTATTGAAAAAGCAGATGTTTTAGCAACAGTTGAGGCATTTATGAGCGAAGTGAAAGGAGCTTTAGAGCAAGGAGATAACGTTTACTTAAGAGGTTTCGGTAGTTTTATTATCAAAACTAGAGCAGAAAAGACAGGAAGAAACATTTCTAAGAACACAACAATAAAAATTCCTGCGCACAACATCCCAGCATTTAAACCTGCAAAAACTTTTGCAGAAGGAGTAAAGAACAACGTATTAGTAAAATAAATTACTGAACAAATTATTAACCAAATCTGTGAAACAATCAGATTTATAAAACAGAAAAGTTATGCCAAGTGGTAAAAAAAGAAAGAGAGCAAAGATCTCTACGCACAAACGTAAGAAAAGAGCAAGAGCTAATAGACACAAGAAAAAGTAATTTTATAATTACTTTTTCTTGCTCTTTATGGCAAGAGCCGTTCATTGAAAAAGAAATTTTAAGAAATTAAAATTTCATTAGGGTATTTACCCTGTATTAAATTTAATCCATCTATGTAAGAATTATATATTCTTATGTAGTTAAAACTATTCGGAATGAAACTAGAATTGATAATACGTTCAAATTCATCTGATATTGATTTTGCTCTACTAAAAGATGGTAAACTTATTGAATTTAATAACGAAACAAACAATAATAAATTTTCTGTTGGAGATATTTTTGTCGCCAAAACAGGAAAAATATTATCTGGTCTAAATGCATCATTTGTAAATGTAGGATATCCAAAAGATGGATTTTTACATTACCATGATTTAGGGCCACAAGTGAATTCGTTATCAAAATTCATGAAAAAAGTAAGTACAGGTAATTACAAAGATTACACTTTAAAAAACTTCCAATTTGAGAAAGACATTGAAAAAAGCGGAAGTATTGATCAAGTTCTAAAATCAAAACAAAATGTACTCGTACAGATTGTAAAAGAACCCATATCTACAAAAGGTCCTAGAATTAGTTCAGAGATTTCTATAGCCGGTAGATATTTAGTTTTGGTACCTTTTTCTAAAAGAGTATCTGTTTCACAAAAAATTGAAGATCCAAAAGAAAAAGACAGATTAAAACGTCTTGCTAAGAGCATTAAACCTGCTGGTTTTGGAGTTATTTTAAGAACAGTTGCTAAAGGAAAAAAAGTAGCCGAATTAGACAAAGACTTACAGAACTCATTAGAACGTTGGAAAGAAATGTGTGGGAAAATTCCTAATGCACAAACTCCAACCAAAGTATTGAGTGAACTGAACAGAGCATCTTCTATTTTACGAGATGTTTTAAATGAATCTTTTACAAGTATCGTTACAAACGACGACACTTTGTTTGAAGAAATCAACGATTATTTACAAGAAATCTACCCAGAAAAGCAGTCAATTTTAAAAATGCACGAAGGCAAATCTCCTATTTTTGAAAAATACGGGATTGAAAGACAAATCAAATCGGCATTTGGACAAACTGTTTCTATGAGTAAAGGTGCTTATTTGGTGATAGAACATACCGAAGCACTTCATGTTATTGATGTAAATAGTGGTAATCGCTCCAACAAAGCAAATTCTCAAGAAGAAAATGCTTTGGAAGTAAACTTAATTGCAGCTACAGAAATTGCGCGTCAATTGAGATTACGCGATATGGGAGGGATTATTGTTGTAGATTTTATCGATTTACACTCAAATGAAAATCGACAAAAACTTTACGATCATTTAAAACAAGAGATGTCTTTAGACAGAACGAAACATAAAATTCTTCCTCCAAGTAAATTTGGTTTGATTCAAATTACTAGACAAAGAGTTCGTGCTGAAACTAACATCAAAACAAAAGAGCCAAACCCTAATATTAATGGGGAAGTTGAAGCTCCTATTGTAATGGTGGATAAGTTTAATGTTGAACTTAATAGAATTATGGCAAGTAAAAACAAAAACAAAAAGATTGCATTACATGTACATCCTTTTGTTGCAGCTTACTTGCAAAAAGGACTTATCTCTGAACAAATTAAATGGTTCTTAAAGCATAAAAAGTGGATCAAAGTATTACCAAGAGATGCTTATCAGTATTTACAGTATCGTTTTAAATTTGAACGATAGTATAAATATTAGCAAAAAATATATCATAAAAAAGCACCAAATCTTAATTGATTTGGTGCTTTTTGTGTTTAGAGCTTTATCTTTTTGGTACATTTTTCAATAGAACCCTGCCTGCCTCTTAAGGCTCCTTTTTTTGTTTTAAAAGCACTTGTATCAGCATCAAATAAAAAGATACTTCCCAATAATTTTTCATCCAATGGAATCCCCAACAATGTAAAAAGCTGTTCCTCTTTGAGCATTCCGCCACTAGACCAATAATTTTCATAACCCAAACTTGTTGCTGTTAACAACATATTCTGAATCGCTGCGGATGTGGCTGCTATATGCTCAATATTTATAGCTTCGGAAACCAAAGAATCATTTTCTACAGTTTCTGGTGTCCAAGTTACTTGAATCAACGTTTGAGCAGCCTTTAACATATCTATGATCTTTCCACCTGCAATTTCATTTTCCTCAAAATAACTTGCCATTTTTCGGCAAGCCTCTCCATTCAAAACATAAAATCTCCATGGAGCTAAAGATGTCAATTCTTTTTCTTGTGCTTTAGAATTTATATAGTGAAAAGGAGCAGAATGTCCCATTTCTAAAATTCTGGAAACATCCGTCGATATATCCTTTACTTCTGCAAATTCCGCAGCTAAAACTTTTAAGGTTCTTCTATTTTTTATAGCCTCTTCTACCTTCATATTTTTTATTCTCCTTTTAAAATCTCTTCTATTTTCAGTAATATTTGTGCATCAAACTCTAAAGTATCCAGGGCTTTTATACTATCCAACAATTGCGAACTTCTACTTGCACCTACCAATACCGAAGTAATACGCTCATCTCTTAAAATCCAAGCAATGGCCATTTGAGCCAAGGTTTGATTTCTTTCCTCTGCAATGGTATTTAATTTACGTACTTTCTCTAAAGTTTCATTGATTTGATCTTTTTTCAGATACCTACCATCTTTTATTGCTCGAGAATCTTCTGGAAAACCATTTAAATATTTGTTGGTTAGCATTCCTTGACGCAAGGGAGAAAAAGCAATTCCACCCACACCATTTTCACCGAGAACATCCAACAATCCATCTTCAACCCAACGATCTAACATATTATATCTCGGTTGATGTATCAAACAAGGAGTCCCTAAATCTTGTAATATTTTAAAAGCCTTATCAGCTTCCTCTGCTTTGTAATTAGACAAACCTACATATAGAGCTTTACCTTGTCTTACAATTTGATCTAGAGCCCCCATGGTCTCTTCAAGAGGTGTTTCAGGATCAGGTCTGTGATGATAAAAAATATCTACATATTCCAAATTCATTCTTTTCAAACTCTGGTCTAAACTTGAAATTAAATATTTTCTTGATCCATGATTCCCATATGGCCCCGGCCACATATCATAACCTGCCTTCGTAGAAATAATCAATTCATCTCTATACGGTTTAAAATCTTTATTGAAAATTGTTCCAAAATTAGTTTCAGCACCACCGTAGGGAGGACCATAATTATTCGCTAAATCAAAGTGGGTAATCCCATGATCAAAAGCAGTATGCAAAATATCTCTTGCATTTTCAAAATCATCGGTAAAACTAAAGTTATGCCATAAACCTAAAGACAGCGCTGGTAATAACAAACCGCTATTTCCTGTTCTCCTATATATCATATTTTCATATCTAGAATCTTTGGCTTTATAGCTTTCTTCTACGGGTACATTAAAAGATGTGTTCATTGCGTTACATTTTTAGAAACGTAAACTTACTATTTTGATTTAAAATTATTCCTTCATTTGTTATCTATTTACTTTTCAATTCTATTTCTTTGTAAGTGTCTGGTTCTTTTCAAGACCAACGCCTAAATAAAACCTATGAGTACTTCTAAGAAAATACTTCCTCTGATCATCATTTCACAATTCTTATGCACCTCTTTGTGGTTTGCCGGAAATAGTATAATCAATGATTTGGTTTCGTATTTTAATTTGAGCTCAAACACGCTTAGTTATATTACTTCCTCTGTTCAACTAGGGTTTATTTCTGGAACTTTAATTTTTGCACTACTTGCAATCAGTGATAAATTCTCACCCTCTAAAATATTTTTTCTTTGTGCAGTATTGGGTGGTGCTTTTAACCTAGGTATACTTGTACCGAATAATAATATATACAGCCTCCTTATTTTTAGATTTTTAACGGGATTTGCATTGGCAGGGATATATCCCATTGGAATGAAAATTGCCGCAGATTATTTTGATAAAGGCTTAGGAAAATCCTTAGGATGGCTAGTGGGTGCTCTTGTTTTAGGAACAGCTTTTCCTCATTTGATAAAACTAATAACTAGCGACTATCCCTGGCAATATGTAATTATAGCAACCTCTACGCTGGCAATCATAGGTGGTTGTATCGTTCTTATCGCAATCAAAAAAGGTCCTTATTTCAAAAAAAACAACAGCAGACCTAACCTCAACACAATACCTGATATTTTTAAAAATCAAAAGTTTAGTCAAGCTGCAATAGGATATTTTGGCCATATGTGGGAATTATATGCCTTTTGGGCGTTTGTTCCCTTAATGCTTGAAAGCTTTAACAAAGCTTCTCAAAATAATTTATCTGTCTCTCTTTATTCTTTTATCATCATTGGCCTAGGAAGTCTCTCTTGTATTATAAGCGGGTATCTTTCGGAACGTTTTGGACTCAAAAAAACGGCGACTTATTTTTTAATCGCCTCAGGAATCTGCTGCTGTATCTCTCCCTTCATTTTTGATTTTCCTTCCACGGCATTTATAACTTTTTTAAGTATTTGGGGATTTGCTGTCATTGGAGATTCTCCTCTCTTCTCTACTTTAATAGCAAAAAACACAGCTCCGGATACCAAAGGAACGGCTTTAACCATTGTCAACTGTATCGGATTCTCAATCACTATAGTAAGTATTCAATTATTAAGCTATTTACATCTTACATTTCATACGAAATTCATATTTTTAATTTTGGCAATAGGCCCTATCATTGGAAGCTTAAACCTTCTAAAAAAATTGAAAAATGAAAATTAAAACAATACTACTATCCTGTCTATTTATGGTGGGAATCGCTTGTAAAAAAGAAGCTTCTCATTCACACAAAACTCCTTCAAAACCAATTATTGTGTTGCCAGATGGTGGTAAAGAATGGAATGTATTTGGGGTGAAAATTACTGGAAAAATTTTAAGCGAAGCTACGGACGGAGCTTATTCCGTTATTGTTACAGACACACCCCCTATGGGCGGACCACCTCCACATGTTCACAGTCATGAAGATGAGTTATTCTATGTATTGAAAGGACATTATAAATTCTTTTGCGGTGATAAAGTTATGGATGCGCCACAAGGAAGTTTAGTCCAATTACCAAAAGGAATCCCGCATCATTTTAAAAACATAGATACTATTACTGGGATTACTATCAATACCATCACCCCTGGTGGATTTGAAAATTTCTTTGAAACCATTGCTCAAATTTCTAAAAAAGGCAAGCCAAGTAGACAGCAAATTGATTCTATTGCCAATACTTATGGGATGAAATTTGTTAAATAATGTTTCAGAAATATTTTCACCCTTCGAAAAGCTCAGGGTACGAAAACCGGAGGCTGCACTTATCGAAGTCTCGTATTAAGGAAAGAAGAATCAAGAGCAAGGAACCAAGAGTCTTTGGTATCGTATTCCGGAAGCTGAGCCTGTTGAAGTCTCACTTTCTAAAGCTTAATTTAACCAAAAAAAAAGCGCCTTTTAGAAAGTCGCTTTTTTATACTCTTTTTGATAGTTATGCTTTTCTCACACGTTCTGATGCAGCAATCACCTTTTCTTTTAGGCTTTCTTTATACGCAATAATCGTATTCAATACCTCTGGATTAGTAGCCCCAATAATTTGTGCGGCCAGAATACCAGCATTTTTTGCACCATCTAAAGCAACAGTTGCTACCGGTACACCACCTGGCATTTGTAAAATAGACAATACTGAATCCCATCCGTCGATTGAGTTTCTAGACTTTACAGGTACTCCAATTACTGGTAATGGACTCATAGAAGCCACCATACCTGGTAAATGAGCTGCCCCTCCAGCTCCTGCGATAATTACAGAAACACCTCTTTTATGTGCATTGTTAGAAAAATCAACTAATTTTTCAGGTGTTCTATGTGCAGATACGATATCAACTTCATTGGCTATTCCAAATTCATTTAAAACATCTATCGCATCCTGCATCACTGGAAGATCAGAATCACTTCCCATAATAATCGCTACTTTCATCTTTTGTTTTTTTTAATTCTAATCTAATTTTATCTTACTACCCTGATCCTGTCGAAGGGTATATTCTGAGCTCGTACCCTGAGCTTGTCGAACGGTTACTTACTAATTACTCTGATCGTATTTTTTACTTGCTCTGCAACTTCTCTTGCAACCGTAATATCTTCGTTTACGATAGTTACATGTCCCATTTTTCTAAAAGGACGTGTTTCTTTTTTACCATAAATATGCGGTGTAACTCCTTCTAATTTTAGCACCTCTTCCATATTTTCATAAAAAACATTTCCAGAGAAACCTTCTTCACCGACAAGATTTACCATAATCCCTGCCATTTTACTATTTGTATGACCCAAAGGTAAGTTTAATACCGTACGTAAATGCTGTTCGAATTGATTTGTTAAAGAAGCTTCAATGCTATAATGTCCGCTATTATGTGTTCTTGGCGCTACCTCATTTACAATGATTTCATCGGCTTCTGTTTGAAACATCTCTACCGCTAACAAACCAACATGTTCAAAAGATTCTGCTACCTTCAAAGCAACTTCATTTGCTTTAGCTGCTACAGCATCAGAAATACGTGCAGGACAAATTACATATTCTACCTGATTGGCTTCTGGATGAAATTCCATTTCCACTACTGGATATGTTTTGATCTCACCACTTGCATTTCTAGCAACAATGACTGCCAATTCATTTTTAAAAGGAATCAATTCTTCTGTAATGCATTCTGTATCTGCCAAGCCATTGATATCCTCCTGACTTCTTACTATTTTCACGCCCGTTCCATCGTAGCCAAACTGAGCAGATTTCCAAACAAATGGAAATTCAAAACTAGCTTGTTTCAATGCCTCTAAAGTCGCAAATCTTTGATGAGGTGAAGTAGGAATCCCTTTCTCTACATAAAAATCCTTTTGCTTTCCCTTGTGCTGAATTACTTCAATTACATTGGGTTGCGGATATACTTTTACTCCTTCTTTTTCCAATTGATACAAAGCTTCAATATTCACATGCTCTATCTCAATAGTTAAAACATCAACCGTTTTTCCGAAATTATAAACCGTATCATAATCTAATAAATTACCTACATGGAACTCATTGCAATGTGCTGCACAAGGAGCCTCTTTTGAAGGATCTAAAATAGAAGTATGCACATCAAATTTTTGAGTTTCTGCCAACAACATTTTACCTAGTTGTCCGCCTCCTAAAACGCCTAATTTAAAATCCGAAGAAAAGTATGTTTTCATGTGTGTAAAATTTGGCGCAAAAATAAGTATCTATTTTGAATTATTCACCTTTTAAAAGTTAGTAATTCTCAATTGATTATTTCCTAGGTCATCTACCCTATATTGTTGTAAATCATAAACGACTCCCTCAACAGGAATAGATTTGTTTTCACTATCCTTTTCATAAGTCACAGAATACCCAAGATCAAATCTATAATAAATACCATCTGAGGTACATGCGTTTTTCATTTCAGGAAAATTACTAATATCCATGGGTGTTCCGCAAGACGAAACTTCCACATGTGGACAAGCCAAATCAAAAGCCAAATATTGATCAACACTTTGCTCTCCAATTCCAGTATTATACACTATAACTCCTCTATGCCCAATATTGGGATACACCACAAATCCACTTGGAACTAACAGTTCTTGAGATTCCGGTAAATTTAAATTTATCGTAGTACTAAAAGCAATATTCGGTATAAGATTCTGATCCTGATAAGGTTCATCCGTACATCCAACGGATGCTATTAGCAAAAAAAGAATGTAAATATATTTTTTCATGTCACCTTGGGGTTTAGGAAAATTAGGCTGCAATTTACAAATAATTTGTATATTTGTCACGATCTCATTGGCTATTAGTCGCAATGAGATTTTGTTTTTATAAAAAGAAAAAGTTATGAGTGATATATCTTACTACTCTCCAGAAGGATTGAAAAAATTAAAAGACGAATTAGAGCATTTAGAATCGGTTGAAAGACCCAGAGTAACGCAAGAAATTTCTGACGCTAGAGACAAAGGTGATTTGAGTGAAAATGCTGAATACCATGCTGCAAAAGAAGAGCAATCTCATTTAGAATTTAAAATTGCTAAATTAAAAAATGTAGTTGCTAACGCTAGAATTCTAGACGAATCTCAATTAGATTTATCAAAAATATTGATTCACTCCGTAGTAAAATTAAGAAATACTGCTAATAAAATGGAGTTTACTTATACTTTAGTAGCAGACTCTGAGACAGATATTAAAAATGGAAAACTTTCTGTAAACTCTCCTATTGGAAAAGGTTTATTAGGATTGAAAGTTGGTGAAATTGCAGAAGTAAAAGTTCCTAACGGAATTATGAAATTTGAAATTTTAGAAATTTCTAGATAGTTTACTAAAATAATTCAAAAACGTACCCTTCGACAAGCTCAGGGTACATTTTTTATAAAACTTACACAAAACCCTTTCATTTATTTGAAAAGGGTTTTTTACTTTTGAAAAAAAACAAACATGGAGACTATTTTTACCAAAATCATCAATCAAGAAATTCCATCTTATAAAATTGCTGAAAACGATTCTTTTTATGCATTTCTTGACATCAATCCAAATGCTAAAGGACACACTTTGGTAATTCCAAAAAAGCCTATAGACAAATTATTCGATTTGGATGAAGAAACGTATGCTGATTTGTTTAGTTATGCTCGTAAAATTGCCCAAGCCATAGAAAAAGTAGTTCCTTGCAATAGAGTTGGCCTATCGGTAATCGGACTTGAAGTACCACATGCTCATGTACATTTGATTCCATTAAACTCTATGAATGATGCCAACTTTGCAGCACCTAAAGAAAAAATGACTTCCGAAGAATTTATTACTCTAGCTAACAAAATTGCTGAAGCGGTAGAAAATTAAAGAGGTATTTGAACTTCAAAAGTAGTTCCCACGTTTGTTTCCGATTTTTTTACAAATATCCTTCCAGCGTGGTAATCTTCTACAATTCGTTTAGACAAAGACAACCCTAGTCCCCAACCTCTTTTTTTGGTAGTGAATCCCGGTGTAAATATTTTTTTGAATTGATTTTTTGCGATTCCCTTTCCCGTATCTTGTGCTGTGATTACCATTTTATTTGACTCCCTTTTTAAACAAATAGCCAAAGCTCCCTTACCAGCCATTGCATCTATCGCATTCTTAATTAGGTTTTCTAAAACCCAAGTAAACAATTGTTCGTTGATATTTACAATTACTTCCGACTCTTGAGTTTCAAAAGCAAAAGATATATTCTTAGAACTTCTTGACTTAAAATAAGCTAGTGTTTTCTCTAATATAGGTAGCACATCCAAAGGTTCTTTTTCTGGAATAGATCCAATCTTTGAAAAACGATCTGCAATAACACTCAATCTAAGGACATCTTTTTCAATTTCTGGAACAATCAGAGGAACTGAATTATCCAATCTCATGAGCTCTACCCAACCCATTAATGAAGACAAAGGTGTTCCTATTTGATGCGCCGTTTCTTTGGCCATACCTGTCCACAATTTATTCTGTTCTGCTATTTTATTTGACTTAAAAACCAAATAGATAATACCTGAAAACAACAATAATATCAACACAAGCAGCAAAGGATAATACTGCAGTCTCGTTAACAAATCAGAATCTCTATAATAAATATGGTATTTTTTATTTTCCAAATAATTGATGACTATGGGAGTATTTTCTTTTTTCATTACCCTCAATTGATCGTACAAATATTGCTTGTCTAAAATTTTGATGGAATCTAAATTCCTATTCATAATAATAGAATCTAATTCATTGGTAACAATCATAGGAATATTATGATTACTCTCTATAATTTTTGCCTCCAGAGAAAAATCTTGATCCAAATCATCTGAACCAAAACGGTCATAAGCCTTTGCTAAAATTTCCATTTTAGAACGCTCGTTGGTTTTAAATTTTTTAGAAAAATCATACGTATTCCAAAGGATTGCGCTAACAATACCAAAAGACACAATGACGATAATATATTTGTAATATTTTTTTATCATAGAAAAATCTCAATTTGAGAAGTGTACAACAAGAACGCAAAAAAAAAACAATATTGTGCCATAATTTGGTTTTGGATTCAAAATTGACACAATACTGTTGATAAGTTCTAACAATACAATCGTGAAAAAACATTATTAAAACGATAAAAAATTATAAATTTGTATTGCTCCCTTTAAAAAGGGTCTCATCGAAAAAAAACTAATTTAATTAATAAAGAAATGCAAGTAACAGGAAAGGTTAAATTGATCAATGCAGAGCAAACATTCGGAAGTAATGGATTCAGAAAACGTGAATTAGTTGTTACTACGGAAGAACAATATCCACAATCTATTTTGATTGAATTCGTTCAAGATAAATGTGATTTACTTAACAACTATAAGGAAGGACAAGATGTTACTGTATCAATCAACTTAAGAGGAAGAGAGTGGGTGAATCCACAAGGAGAAACAAAGTATTTCAACTCTATCCAAGGGTGGAGAATTGAAGCTGCCCAAGCGGCTGGAGCTCCTGCTGGAGGGAACTCTTTTGAAACAACAAGTGCACCTGCTGCAAGCAGCAACGAACCAGATGATTTACCATTCTAAATTCATCTCATAAAGTATTTAGAGGCTATCTTTTCAGATAGCCTCTTTTTTTGGCCTAAGCTATAGAAGAATTCAAAAAATCTTTTAGCCAAGAAATCCAAAAAACTTATATTTGCCAAAAATTAAGCACATCATGCAATACAAAAGAATATTATTAAAACTGAGTGGAGAATCATTAATGGGAGAAAACCAATATGGTATTGACCCAAAAAGATTATCTGAATACGCTCAAGAAATCAAAGCCATAGTTGACAGAGGAATTGAAGTTGCTATTGTTATTGGAGGTGGTAATATTTTTAGAGGAGTTGCAGGTGCAAGTAATGGAATGGACCGTGTTCAAGGGGACTATATGGGAATGCTTGCTACTTGTATCAACGGACTTGCTTTACAGAGCGCTATAGAATCTGCTGGAGTAAGCACTCGTTTACAAACAGCAATAAAAATGGAACAAGTTGCAGAACCATTTATCAAAAGAAAAGCAGTACGCCATTTAGAAAAAGGACGTGTTGTTATTTTTGGCGCTGGAACTGGAAACCCATATTTCACAACAGATACTGCTGCAGTATTAAGAGCTATAGAAGTTTCTGCAGATGTCATTTTAAAAGGTACTCGCGTAGATGGTATTTATTCTGCGGATCCAGAAAAAGATCCAAACGCAACAAAATACGATACTATTACTTACCAGAGTGTGCTTGACAAAGGGTTAAAAATTATGGACTTAACAGCCTTCACATTGAGTCAAGAAAATAATTTACCTATTATTGTATTTGATATGGATACAGAAGGGAACTTACAAAAGTTACTTTCAGGAAATAAAATAGGAACTGTAGTTTCAGATAAAGAATAAGCTGAACAATATAAATACTCATTATGAACGAAGAAATAGAATTTATCATTGATAGTGCTAAAGAACAAATGGACAGTGCTATGGATCATTTGCTTAAAGAATTTAGTAACATTAGAGCCGGAAAAGCAACTCCTGGGATGCTAGGAAGTGTGATGGTAGACTACTACGGGTCTCAAACAAAATTGAGTCAAGTTGCCAATGTTAATACTCCAGATGGTAGAACGATTACAGTTCAACCATGGGAAAAACAATTAATTCCTGAAATTGAAAAAGGAATTTTGGTTGCCAACTTAGGCTTCAACCCAATGAACAATGGAGAGAGCATAATTATCAATGTTCCTGCTTTAACAGAGGAAAGAAGACGTGAGTTATCTAAAATTGCAAAAGCAGCTGCTGAGCACGCTAAAGTAAGTATTAGAAATGCACGTAAGGATGCTAATAACGAAATTAAAAAAACAGATATTTCAGATGACGCAAAGAAAAACTCTGAAACAGATGTTCAAACTTTAACGGATTCTTACATCAAAAAAATTGATGAAGTTTATGCTGTTAAAGATGGTGAAATAATGAAAGTATAATTTTCATTTTACAACATAAAAAAAGTCGCGTTAAAGCGACTTTTTTTATGCTTGAAGTTTAACTGATCCACTTTTTAAAATCTTTTACCTTCTCCCTGCTTACTATAATTTCAGATTCTGAAAAAGAATGCAAAATTAATTGCAGTCTACTGTTTGTATAAGATACAATATCCTTGATTGCATTGATATTTACATAAAATTTCCTGGATACTCTAAAGAATTTTTCAGGATCTACATCAGCATCAATCTCCTCTAAGGTTCCGTCCATTAAAAAAATCCGATTGCTATTTGTTGCTATATAAGTCCCTTTATTTTCGCTATAAAAACATTCAATATCATCCACAGGAATCATTTTTATATGCTGGCCTAACTTAATGGTAAATCGCTCTTTGAATTTTCTTTCTAATGGATTCACCAATAATTTTCTTATCTCATTCAAATCTACTTGCAAGGATTGTTTTTTAAGCTGATTCGCTTCAAATTTTTCAATTGCATTTTCTAACTCTTCATGATCTATCGGCTTCAATAAATAATCGATGCTATTTAATTTAAACGCTTTTAAGGCATACTCGTCATAAGCTGTGGTGAAAATAATCGCACTCTTAACGCTAACCTGTTCAAAAATCTCAAAACTCAACCCATCCGACAATTGTATATCCAACAAAATTAAATCTGGATGTTCATTTTGCTGAAACCATTCTATAGACTCTTCCACAGAATGCAAAGTAGCCAAAACACTTTTTTCCAAACCAGATAACATGCGAGTCAAGCGCCTTGCAGAAGGTTTTTCATCTTCAATAATAATTATTTTCATAGCAATCCTACCCTTAAAAATTTTCGTCGTTCATGTATTCCTGAATTTTTCTTTCTTCCCATCTTGATGTTTTTTTAAAAACACGTATCGCATGCATCAGCAGACCAAAACCCCAGCCTCCGATAGGAAACCAAAACCAATAAAAACCAGGACTATTCAATACATTTAAATAAATCAATAAGGGGATCACTACACAAAACGCTATAGCATGACCGTAAAATTCTTTAATCTCTTTTACCTTTAGCATTGCTCTGGTATATTTCTCTTCTTCTGTTAGATTTCCGTTCATATCCATAATTAGTAATTTTCTGAGTCCATAAATTCTTTTACTTTTCTTTGCTCCCATCCTTTGTTAAAACCGATCAAACGAGCTCCTTGAATGGCCATTCCCAATCCCCACCCCAACATTGGATACCAGAACCATTTATACCCCCAATAGGTTTGATAATTGATAAAAATCAAAAACGGAATTACCACACAATAGGAGACCAATCCATAATAGAAATTTTTCAACTCATCTACCCTTTTCTTGGCACGTAAATATTTTTCACTTTGATTGATATAATCTGTTTGCATCACTTTAATTTCTTTGGTTAAAAGAGGCAATTTCACTTGAAATTTTTCTGTATCTGAAATTATCTCCACTATTTTTTTTGTAATCAAGCCATAACGTTGCTTGATATTCTTAAGTCCCACTTTGGTACTTTTCTCTAAAGACGCCTTTGGTCTATTGTTATTCTCTACTACCAAATAACCATCTTTCTCATAAATCTTGATTTGAAGAGGTTTGTCTGAAGTAATCATATTGTGCTTTACCGCATTCTCAAGTAATAACTGCAAAGACAAGGGAACAATTTTATACTCTGGATTGCTTACCTCATTAGGAATAGTGTACTCTACGCCATCTTCAAACCTCATTTTTAATAACTGCATATACGACTTTGCAAATTTCAATTCCTCTTCTAAAGGAATTAAATTTTTATCCTTTTGCTCCAATACATATCGATATACTTTTGACAACCCTGTGGTAAATCTTTCAGCCTGACTTGGATTTTCCTCTATTAAGGAAGTAAGAACATTCAAACTATTGAACAAAAAATGCGGATCTAATTGATTTTTTAAGGATTCGTATTTTGCAGTTTCAGTCTTAGCAACAATCTGAGACTCTGTTACTTTTCTTTCTTGATTTCTTTTGTACCAATAAACCACATGAAAAACAACCACTATGGTTAGTGATATCCATAAGCCAAAAGAATAATACCCCCATCTTTCTCTACTCAGAAACTCAGAAAAAGAAATCTCTTTTAGATACATCCCTGTAAAAAGTCGCAACAAAAACAAGGTAATCAAGGTGACTCCTACCGCTCCTAAAATCCCTATAGCAACTCTCAACGGCCACTGTTTATCCTTCCATTTGATACTGTTTAAATAATAGAAAAAACCAACATTTGAAAAACTCAATGCAAAAGAATACAATTGGTGTATTCCAAAATTTCGTAACAATTCAGCAGCAGAATCAAATTGGAAATCTCCATAAAAGTAACTTCCCAATAGAAAAGCAACCACCCCCATTACAAAGGCAAGCAATACGTTTTTCAAAAATCTATTCATTTCTATGATTTACAGTTTTCAAGCAAAATTTTTGCACGATCTTCACCCCAATTAGGATAAAAAGGAGAAGGCAATTCAAATGTAGCAAAAAGATCTAAAGATTTTTCCAAGTCCTCTACAAATGGTTGAATATCATCACCAAAAAACTTTGCAGACCCAATATTCCATTCCGCATGACAATACACTGCTCTTGGATTTGTAGGTGCTATTTTTTCTGCTTTTTTGTATAATTTATTGATTTTTTTAGAATATTTCCTCCCGTAAGTAGCTCCATCATAAGCTACCCATACTGTATACAACAAGGCCTGCATCACTAATAACTCAGGATTATCTTCTGAAAGAGCCATCGCTTTATCTAAATAATTTTGTCCTTTTTTCAAATTAGCATCTAATACTGCAATATCCTTCTCCGCAAAGCCTGAAATAATTTCTACCTGCGCGGCATAATAATAAGGAATCCAATTGCTATTTTCTGCGTTGGCAATACGTTCAAATAAATTTACTGCCTCCGTATTTTTCTGTTGTCCCCATAAGCCAAAAGCCTGTTGCATTCCTTCTTGATAATTTGCCTGACCGCTCATCGATAAGCTAACAGCAAAAATTAAAATTGTAATCATTTTTTTCATAATAAATTGTTTTTAAGTTGCTACAAAGATGTTGTCAAATTCAGTTTTTTAAAAAACTTAGAAACCGAATTGTATATTTTTAATGATGAATTGTAATTCTCTATAAATTATCCAATTGATTGTCGGATCCTTTTTCACTTATCGTCCAGAAAAAACCAACAAAAAAGAAACTATCTGCAGCTGGTAACAAAGCCCTGCTTTCAAAAACGCCAGAACCATTTGGAGTATTTGCATACTGGTAACCGTTGATATTTTGTCTTCCCAAAGCATTATTGACGGACAGATATAAAATTTTCTGCTGCGTCAATAGATAGGCCCAATTCAAACTTAAACTACCATAAGGTGTTGTTTTCTGGTTTAAAAAACCAGTCTTATTCGGATCGGTATACGTCCTTCCGGAAGCATAAGTATAACTGAGTCCAAACTGACTTTTCCAATCTTCAATCCAATGTTTTACCACCACCGAAAAATTATGTGTGTTTACAAAATTTGGTTGCGCTTCACTTTCATAATTCTTAAAATCACGCTTGCTATCCAAATAACTATAACTTATCCAATAATCCGTATTTTTAATTGATGTATTATCTCTCCAAAAAACATCAATTCCGTTGGCAAAACCATAACCTTCCGTAGAAAAATTACTGCCATAAAAAGGAAGTTCTGTATCGTATTTTATCAAATCATCATAGCTTTTTGCATACAGCTCGGTTCTTAAAATCCTTCCATTTTTATTAAACTGATAGTTAAAAATATAATGTTGTGTTTTTCCTGATGCGAGCTCATTATTAAATTTCAAATAGGCATTGGATGCCGCTTGTTCAAAATCTCCATAGGCAAATGAAACTTGACCAAACTTTGAAACTTTATAGGCCAATGAGGCTCTTGGAGACAGAGCAGCTCTTTTTTCTAAGCTAGCATATTCTCCACGCAAGCCCATTTTAAAAGCTACGTTTTTTGATAAAAATAAATCAAACTCGCCATAGGCAGCTCCAATATTTTTTTGAAACCCCACGTTATAAGAAGGAAATATTTCATCAGAAAAATCTTCCTTAAAATCTGTTAGAAAATATTCAGCACCAAAACTCAATTGAAATCTATTTGAGAAAAACCGTTTGAATTTCATCTTGGTGTGCAATGAGTTTTCAAGGTCATCTATATCGCTTAGCTGATACTTTACTTTTGTATTTGCAACGGTATAGCTCATCCCTGTTTGAACTGACCAATTCTCAGACAAAACACCTTTGTACGAACCATTAAAATAAAAATTATCATTGGTAATGCCGTACCTAAGTCCATCACTAAAATTAATATCCTCTTGGATCACCTCTAAGCGAGAGGAATCAAAAGCCGTATATAATTTTAACAAGCCATTTTTAAAAACATGTCTGTATACCGTTTCTCCAGATAGCGCTTCATAGGGTTTGATCCATTCATTTCTATCGTAAAAAATTGAATTATAAGGCGCCAAATTCAAATAAGAGACATTGACACTTAAAGAGTTCTTATTCCATATTTGGGTATTCCCTACAGTTGCACCGACACTCATTATTCCGATATCTGTTTTTTCTTGCTGAGGTTCATTTATGGTATTTAACAACAAAACACCTGAAAGTGCCTGACCGTATTCTGCTGAATAACCCCCTGTAGAAAAAGTCATGCCTTCGAATAAAAAAGGAGAATAACGTCCTCTCGTTGGCGTATTATTCGCTGTTGTCAAATAAGGTGTAAAAACTCGAATCCCATCAATAAAAATCCGAGTCTCATCTGCCTCACCTCCCCTTACAAACAGGCGACCATCCTCAGCAACCGTAGAAGTTCCCGGCATCGTTTGAAAAGCTGCAATTGGATCTCCCAAAGCACTCGCTGTAGTCACTACATCCAAAGGTTTTAAAGTAGCAACCTTGCTATTATCTCCTGATGAAAAGGTACCTGCCGCAATGACTACTGCATCTAAAGAGCTCACATCTTCCTTTAGTTTTACTGCCAAAGAATTCATTTTCACAACATCCTCGATTATTTCCTTAGTTTCAAAAGAAACATAAGAAACCACAAGAGTTTGTTCTCCCTTTTTTTGAGTTGCAAATTCAAAATGTCCCTCAGCATCGGTCATCGTACCGGCATAGGTTCCTTTTAAATAAACATTTGCTCCAACAATGGGTTGCTTCTTTTGATTCAGAACAAATCCGCCAATATTTGTTTGAGAATAGGTTGCTATTGAAATGAGCAGCAACATCGGTACTAAAATAGAAAGTTTCATAAGACTATATTTTTTTCAAAAGTCTTATGAAAGCAGCTTTTAGGAAAGTTATACAGACTGAACTGTAAAATAATAAAGACGAACTGTTTATTTTCTTGCTTTCCGGGTTCGCTTATTCAACTTATAAATCTTATCCGCGTAATATGCTTTTAACTCTTCTAAAAAATCCATTGGATTATCATAGGTAGTCATCACAATATACGTTTGCTTCTTTTTAAAAGCTCGTAACTCCAACGTAATTTTTTGATACTGAATTTCTAAATATTCATTGGGGTCTATCTCTGAACTTTTTTCAACACCCGATTCTAAAGCAAGTAAATTGCCACTCATTACATAAGCATGAAAAGCCTGTAACTCTTCCAAACTACCATTCTCATACAATTCAATAAGCTGACTTACCGCATCCGTGGCCAAATCTTTTTGATCACTTTCTAACGAAAATTTATCGGGATGCACACAAACCATTGCCTCTCTATATAGAGCTTTCCTGTGTTTTTTCTCATAATCAGATTCCTCTTCTTCATAAGAATTCATCGGAACCACAGCCTCTTGCGCAACATAATTTTTACCTTTTTGCTTTTGTAAAAGTCGCTTTTGCTTTTTAGCTTTTTGTAGTTTTTTATATAGCGCTGTTAGTTCTTGTACCTCTACAATTTCAGACTCCAAAGCTCTTATCAAATCATTTTCAAAAGGAGCAAGCATTTTTTCTAAACGATCCAATTCGTTTTTTTTATCATGTATCTTGGATAATAAAATCTCTTTTTGAATATTATTTGACGATGGAAAATTGTTCATTTTTTAGAAACTAAATTTATTGCGTTCAAATTTCAACCTTTTTTTCAAATATTCACCTTGCCTTACCATCGATTTTAATTATTTACATAGGTTAACATTGCTAAAATTCAACAATTTACACCCCTATAAACGTTGGCAAACTCCCTATTTTACACTAATTTTGCCTCCAACCAACAATCAATCTTAAAAACTAAAGCTTTTATAGTTACAGTTTTATGAAATCTAAACCTATTAAAAATCACTTTCAATGAAAATAAAAGTGGGGTAAAAGCAGTTTTAACTGTTTTATAAACGAACCTTAAAATCGTTTGAAAAGGTTTAAATAAGAGACAATGTTAGTAAAATATATAAAAAAATACATCCCGATTGCGCTACTCCTGTTGGCGTTTTCTTTCCAAACGAAAGGACAGACTTACATTACGGATGCTTCCCCTTATTGTAATCCCTCCAATATTAACAATTATGGTTCTTTTTACATAGATTTTGTAAAGCTTGGAGATATAAATAATACTACAGCGAACAATACTGACAATTATACTTTTTATAATAGCACTTCTACGGAACTCATAATAGGAAGTTCTAATGATGCTTCTCTTCGTATTACAAGAGAATCTTGGCGTTCCAAGGTAAGCATTAGAGTATGGATTGATTTTGATGGCGACAATGATTTTGGAGGCACCAATGAAAACGTATATAGCGTTGATTTTACTTCTGCTGAAGATGGAAAAGAGGCTCAATACTTTACTTTTGATGTTCCAGCAGATGCAACAGTGGGTACCAGTAGAATGAGAGTTGCCGTAAGTGACAAATCATCGATTGATGATTGCGCTTATAGTTATGCTGCAGGTGAAGTTGAAGATTATGTCATTGAAATTGTTGGTATAAACGAAGCTCCAGTTGCAAATTGTATTGGAAATCTTGATGTAAGTCTTGATGTATCCGGAAACATCACCATCACAACTGAACAAATTGACAATGGCTCTACAGATGATAGTGGCGAATTTACTTTAAGTCTTGACAAATCAACATTTACTTGTGATGATATCGGAATCAACGAAGTTATATTAACCGTTACTGATGCAAAAGGGTTGACGGATACCTGTACAGCTACTGTTACGGTAAGTAATTACTCTGGTGTTTTTGAAGCTCCCATTATTGAGCCAACCACGGTTTATTGCGAATATAGTGCTGCAGCTCCTATAATGGATTACCAATGTGGACAACAAATTACAGGAACCACTTCAGACACAACTTATTTTGACACCGCTGGAACTTACACCATAGATTGGAGTTTCGATAACGGAAGTACCGTGGTAACTAGTACAGAGACTATCACTATTGAAACACCAGTAACACCAACCAATGTTTCAATTTCATCGATCACAGAAAATACGGCCAACATTACTTGGGGCGCTACAGGATCTTCTTATAAAGTAAGATACAAACAAACATCAAACAGTACATGGATTGAATTGACGAGTGAAACAAATAGCACCACATTGACTGGATTAAATTTCGGAACAGATTATGATGTTCAAATAGCTATTGATGCCGACTGTGCTTTGTACACCAATACAGAAAACTTTACAACCATTGATATAGCCTATTGTGATTCTGATGTGAATTTAGGAGGCAATAATTCATACTATATTAGTCAAGTAACTTTTGGAGACATCGACAACACCTCAAATAACTCTGCATCAAACTATACGTATTACAAAGATGTTTCAACGAACATAACTCCAGAAAATGCACTGAGTGGTACTATAAATTTTGAAAGAGGAAACACCTCTGTCGGGATAGTCGTGTGGATTGATTACAACAGTGATGGGGATTTCTTTGATGAAAATGAGGAAGTTTATAGCGTGGTTGTACCAACAGGCGTATCAAGTATTGACCTTCCTAATGATATTTTAGTTCCACTAAATGCCGTTGAAGGGAAATCAAGAATGCGTATTGGAATAAAACAAAGTAGCGTACCATCTTCTTCTTGTAATTTTGACTATCAAGCTGGAGAAATTGAGGATTATGATATTTTTATAAACCCAAGAGATACTAGTTCTTTTGAAGCGGCTATCATTACGCAGGTTTATCATAATAGTTCAACAGATAGATGGATTGAAATTAGTAATTCTAGTGAGGAAACAATTGATGCAAATACGCTGATTTTAGCCTTATTTCAAAATGCCACAGGAGATCAATCCGGAGTTACTCCCTCTGCAACATACACCATTCCTGTTAGTATTTCTTCAAAAAGTTCTGTACTGATAAAGAACGCTTCTGCTGTTTTAAATAATTATCAAACATCTCCTCAAACGGATGACAATATTACCAATTTTGATGGTGGAGATGATATATTAATTATTTCAACTAATGATGATGCTACCGCATGGGACAATCGATTTGATGTTGTGGAAAACATTACAAATAATACCTGTTTTGTAAGAACCGATGCAGTAAACACCTATAACTCTAGCTACAACTCTAATGAATGGGTTGCCTTTGTTGACAACTCTTTAGATCCTTATAGAGACCTTGGTAGTGGCGGACCTGAAAGACATCCACATGCTCCTTTAATTTCAGAAGTAAACAATGCAGCTAGTGGAACCAATATATTATTAGGAACACATTATTTCGATGCTACGAGTAGAATCAGTAATGCTTGGTCTAACGGAAATCCAGATAGATCAAGAAGTCTGCTAATCAATGAGAATTACGCAACAACATCGCTTTTGCCGGGTAAGTCTTTAGAGCTAGCTTCTTCTCAAAACTTGACCATCACGGACAATCTTCTTTTAATCAGTGATAACATCACTCTAAATTCTGGCAGTGAACTTAGGCTTGCTGGTACTTCTCAACTGATCCAGACACATACGGACTCCGAGAACATTTCCGGAACTGGAAACCTGTTCATTGATCAAAAATCAAATACAGCCAGTATTTACAGATTTAACTATTTAAGCTCACCGGTAAATTCAACCGGCTCTTCAAGTTATACGGTTGCCTCCGTTCTTAAAGACGGTACGGAAGCTACAAGTGCTAATTCAACGCCGCTAGACATTAATTTTATAGCAGGTTATGATGGTAATACAGGAAGTCCAATTTCAATTGCTGAATATTGGATATACACCTACACCAATGGAGATGGAGGAAGATCTAGTTGGTCTAGAAAAAGTTCTGACGGAGCTATTGGGCAAGTCGATGGTTTTACTTTAAAAGGACCTGGCGTAGCACAAAATTACACTTTTGTGGGAACTCCAAAGGACGGAAACCTTACTACCACTGTCGGAGGCTATCAATCTTACTTAGTAGGAAATCCGTATAGCTCTGCCATCAGTGCTAAAAAATTTATTGAAGATAACATAGATGCAATTGACGGTACCCTCTATTTTTGGGAGCATGCGGGTATTGAGGATGAAGACAGCTCGGAAACGGCAGGGCATAATTATGGCGGATATATAGGAGGTTATGGTACAAGAAATGCTTCTATGGGACTTGCTGCAAATAAAGTTACTTCTAATGATGATGAGAATCCAAATACACCATCTATCGGAAACGGAACCTATACCGAACCCAAAGAATATATTGCAGTAGGACAGGGATTCTTTGTTTCTAGTGATGTGGATGGGGGGACTATTAATTTTAACAATAGTCAAAGAGAGTTTATCAAACTTGGATCTCAATCTATCTTTTTCAAAGTTGGGAAACAACAAAAGGAAGCTTCTGTGACCCCTACTCCAAGCTATTACAACTCAAATTTACCTATTATAAAACTAGGATTGGACTACAACAACGGAGAAAATATAAGCATGCACCGTCAGATAGGAATATCCTTTAACCAACATAATTCTTTTGCCTTTGACAATGGGTACGACTCTTCTATGTTTGACATAGGTGAGACCGATATGTATTGGCAATTCCCAAATGATGATAATAAATACATCATTGCTGGCGTACAAGAAATTTCAGACGATTTACAAATACCTTTGGTTGTTAAAATGGGCTATTCTGGTGATATTTCTTTTACTATTGATGAATGGCAAGCAATTGACCGAATCGTTTACATAAAAGATAATTATACGGGTGTTTTATATCCACTTAACAATGGGAAAATAAGTTTATATGCTGAAGAAGGTTTATATGAGGATCGATTTGTTTTAAGTTTTTCACCTGAAGGAGTTTTAGATATTATTGACCCAGATCCTATGGAAAACCTGCTTGTCTATTTTAATATAAACACCAACGGCATTGTTGTCAAAAACTACAAGCAACAGATCACTGAAGCTGCATTATTTGATGTATTAGGAAATGAAATCCACACTTGGAGTGATTTTTCAGAAATTGAAAATGACACTTTAAAAACACCCTATTTAAAAACTGGAGTTTATATTATTCAACTAAAAATAGATGGAAAAACAATCTCTAAAAAAATTATGGCTTCAAATTATTGATATCTTTAGCTCATGAAAAGAGAAGACTTATTGATAAAAGAATTGAATCTGCAGGCACATCCCGAAGGAGGTTTTTACAAAGAAACTTATAGAAGCGAAGGTGTTATACTAGAAAAGCATCTGCCTGAGAATTTTGAAGGCAGTAGAAATTATTGCACCTCCATTTATTTTCTTCTTAAAACAAATGAATTCTCTGCTTTTCATAGAATAAACCAAGATGAAAATTGGTACTTCCATGAAGGATCAAGTTTAACAATTCACCAAATTTCTCCTGATGGGATTTATACCAAAACAGTCTTAGGATCAACTATTTTAGAAGGTGAAGTTTTCCAACATACAGTTCCAAAAAATTATTGGTTTGGAGCCACGGTCAATCAACCTGATTCTTATAGTCTTGTGGGATGTACCGTGTCACCAGGTTTTGATTTTAAAGATTTTGAATTGGCAAATTCAAAACAACTTCAAAAAAAATTCCCCGATCATAAAATTATAATCGAGGAACTTACACGTTAAGCCTTAAGGTTTATATTTTAAGGGTAAATGCACCACTTTTTTCGTTTCGAAAAAATCTTCATCAAAGAAATCCGAAAGATCATAAAGAGTTGTTGTTTGAAATACAGATAATTCTTCTGTTAAATCGCCACCTTTTAAATATAAAATTCCATTTCGTAAATCGTGATTCGACTTTTTGGCAACTTTCTTTCGTACCCATTTCACAAAATCTGGCATTGTAGTCACCGCCCTACTTACTATAAAATCGAATTCTCCCTTTACCTTTTCAGCACGCATGTGATCCGCTTTTAAATTTTTCAATTCCAACGCTTCTGCCACACCTTGCACTACTTTTATTTTTTTTCCAATGGAATCCACCAATTGAAACTCTGTTTCTGGAAACAAAATGGCTAAAGGAATTCCCGGAAATCCACCTCCAGTTCCAACATCCAAAACTTTAGAACCGGATTTAAATTCCTGGACTTTGGCTATTCCTAAAGAATGCAACACATGTCGCATGTATAATTCGTCAATATCTTTACGTGATATGACATTTATTTTTGCATTCCAATCCTTATATAACTCCTCTAATTTCTCAAATTGACTGACTTGTAATTCAGTAAGATTTGGGAAATACTTTTTTATTATTTTCATAATTCCATTAATTATGGCTCAAAAGTAACATCTTTTAACTATTTAATGGGTTATTATTATGAAATAATGAATTCTTTTGAGCTAAAAAAAGTTTATTTTTGCAGACTGATCTGTATATATATGAAAAAAATAAACTTCTCTAGAATAGACAAAGCAAAGTTTTTCAGAACTTTAAACAAGCGCGTAAACGGCTATTTTAAGGAGAATGGAATTACAAAAACTGGAAATTGGAAATTGTACTCCAAAGCGATTCTCATGTTTGTTTTATTATTCGTCCCATTTATTTTAATCCTTACAGTATCGCTACCGCAATGGGCCATGTTATTGCTTATGATAATTAGCGGTGTTGGTATGGCGGGAGTTGGTATGAATGTTATGCATGATAGCAACCATGGATCTTTTTCAAGTAAAAAATGGGTGAATACCCTAATGGGTAGCAGCATGTATGTACTTGCGGGGAATGTTTACAACTGGAAGGTACAACATAATGTATTGCACCATACTTTTACAAATATCAAAGGACATGATGAAGATATAGATGCGGGAAGAATCATCCGTTTTTCAAAACACTCTAAATGGTTAAAAATTCACCATTTGCAAAGATACTATTCTATTTTTGTCTATGGTCTTTTAACAATTAACTGGGCCATCACAACAGATTTTAAACAAACGAGTCGTTATTTAAAAAGAGGGCTCTCTTATGGTGATTTTCCAAATCCAACAAGTCAATGGATCACACTAGTCATATCAAAAGTATTATACTATGCTTTTTGGGTTGCTTTACCTATACTTGTTTTAGACATTGCATGGTGGAAAGTATTGATTGGATTTATTGCGATGCATTATACTGCTGGATTGATTTTAAGTTTGGTTTTTCAATTGGCACACGTGGTACCAAACACAGATATGCCTTTACCTGATAAAGACGGAAACTTAGAGCACACATGGGCTATACATCAATTGTACACAACCTCTAATTTTGCTCCAGACAACAAATTTGTATCCTTCTGTACAGGTGGTTTAAATCACCAAGTAGAACACCATATTTTCCCGAATATATCTCATATACATTACGGAAAACTGGCCACAATTGTGAAGGAAACTGCCAAGGAATTTAATTTACCTTATCATGAATACAAAACCATGACAAAGGCTTTGAAAGAACATTTTCATCAATTAAAAACATTGGGCGTAAATCCTGCATATCACTAATTATATAAAAAAATAAAAGTCGTACTAGACTTCTAAAATCAAATAATCAACATTTATCAAAAATGAAACAATTATCAAACAGAATTAACAGCTTACCAACTTCTGCAACTTTAGCAATGGCTGCTAAGGCAAGAGAATTGAAAGAACAAGGAAAAGACATTATCAGTTTAAGTTTAGGAGAACCTGACTTCAACACGCCTGAGTTTATTAAAGACGCTGCTATCCAAGCTGTAAATGACAATTATAACTCATACAGCCCTGTTAACGGATACTTAGATTTACGTGAGTCAATTTGTAAAAAATTCAAAAGAGACAATAACTTATCTTACAACCCAAATCAAATCGTAGTTTCTACAGGAGCAAAACAATCTATTGCAAATGTTGCTCAAGTATTATTAAATCCAGGTGACGAAGTATTATTACCTGCTCCATACTGGGTTAGTTATTCTGCTATTTCTGTATTATCTGAAGCAAGTTTTGTAGAAATCCCATCATCTATTGATACAGATTTCAAAATCACACCAGAACAACTAGAAGCAGCGATTACGCCAAAATCAAAATTAATTTTCTTTAACTCACCGAACAACCCTAGTGGGACTATTTATTCTGAAGAGGAATATAGAGCATTGGCTAAAGTTTTAGAAAAACACCCTAATATCTATGTAGTATCTGATGAAATCTACGAGCATATCAACTATGGTGCTGGAAACTTTAGTTTTGCTGCTATAGAAAGTATGTATGACAGAACTATTACAGTAAACGGTGTTGCAAAAGCATTTGCAATGACTGGTTGGAGAATTGGATACATTGGTGCTCCTGAATGGATTGCTAAAGCATGTAACAAATTACAAGGTCAAGTTACTTCTGGGGCAAATTGTATTGCTCAACGCGCTACGATCACCGCATTAGATGCCCCTGTAACGAAAATTGGCTACATGGTAGATGAATTTCATAAAAGAAGAGACATTGTCTTAGATTTATTAGGAAAAATCAAAGGATTCAAATTAAACATCCCTGAAGGTGCTTTCTATGTATTTCCAGATATTTCATACTTCTTCGGAAAAACAATCAAAGGAAACAAAATCGAGAATGCATCTGACTTTTCAATGTTCTTATTAGAACAGGCAAATATTGCTACGGTTACAGGTGAAGCTTTTGGAGCTCCAGATTGTATTCGTATGTCTTATGCGGCTTCTGAAGAACAATTGAGAGAAGCTATCGATAGAATCAAGAAAGCACTGGCTTAATCTTTTTTTAATATAAATTTAAAACTCACTACTGCTAGTAGTGAGTTTTTTTGTTATAAACATTTGTTTAGGGATTCACTCCACATTACTATTGTCTTAATCTTTTTTTATATTTTTATATACTGCCCTTAATGATTGTGTTCATTTATATCAAATTAACAGTCATGGAAAAGTTTAAAAATGTTATTGAATTTGAAAATGCAATTACCAAGAACAAAAGGATAATTGCAAAGAAGAAAAAATCCGTTCCATTCATATTATTATGTATAACCATGTTATATGTGGTATTATTTAATTTTAGTGGTCACAAATTAGATGTGTTTTTTGACAATCAGTTAGATTTTATCAAAACCTTATCTTTTAGTTTTGTCTCAATCATATGTTTGTACGGTATGTTTATTTATTACAGTATTTATAAACTTTCCAATCAATCAAAGGAGTGGAATAAATCTTTATACAATCTTTCTAAATTAGATGAAAGCATAATCCATAACCACCAACACTCCCTATAAACAGTGAGTACAATTATTCCATTTCTTTAGGGATTGATTACCCCATAGGGTGATTGTATATTTGTCAGTATTCAATAGCGTATAAGCAAAAGAAAACGACATTTATGAAACAATTCTACCCCCTAGTATTGATTGCATTGATTTTTGGTTTAGTATCCATGAAACCAAGTAGCACGGATAGACTACAAAAAAACAGCAACAAACCTTCAAAAGTATTTATCAACACCACCAACACACCCGAGATAACAATTTCTCCGAACCCTGTTCAAAAAGAATTAAGGCTACACACATCTAGCTCACTACTGATTTCATCTCTTGAAATCCACAACATCTCGGGGAAATTGATAAAAACATGTGCTGTAAAAGATTCTAAAATTGATGTTCACAACCTACCCACGGGAATCTACTACTTAAAAATAAGCACTTCTAATACCACGATAACCAGTAGGTTTATCAAAAAGTAACACTTACACCAATTAAACCTCGTTTAAAACTTATTTTTCTACGTTAAAGGAATCCTTCATTTTTTTTCAAACCGTCTGTGATATTTTTGTCTAAAACAATTAAAAAAATATTATGGCAGCAGATCCGCTATTAGGAGAAATCTCAATGTTTGCAGGAAACTTTGCCCCAAGAGGCTGGGCTTTTTGTGACGGACAATTATTACCAATTTCATCAAACCAAGCACTATTCTCCCTATTGGGAACCACTTATGGAGGTGACGGAAGAACAACTTTTGCTTTACCAGACCTAAGAGGTAGAACCCCAATTGGATCAAGAAGAGGACCTGGTTTATCAAATTACGGGGAAGGTATGCGAGGTGGACAAGAAGTACACGTTTTAGACCAATTAGAAATGCCTTCTCACAGCCATGCTGCAGCAGCTACTAGTTCCTCACAAGGAACAGCTAATATCGATGCCAAGGCAATATTACATGCTGATAGCACAGGCGCAACAAATGATCCAAACGGAAAATTTATTGCTAAAATTGACAATGTTGGTCCAAATCAAGTAAATGCTTTTGGAAGTACAGCTGATATTCAAATGAATGAAAATGCAGTTACGGTTACTGGAACTGTAGACTTATCTTCAATTCCCAATCCTATCATAACAGTTGGCAATACCGGAGGCTCACAAGCTCACAACAACATGCAACCTTACCTTGCAATTAATTACATTATAGCTTTGGTGGGAGTATTTCCATCACGCAGTTAATCAAACATAACAACTATAGAGCAAGCTGGGTACATCTATGTTTCCAGCTTGTTTTGTTCTTTAAACAATCCTTTCTACATTGGAATTTTTTTTAAAGTTATCCTAAAACACCTATCAAACCGATTGCTATGAAGAAACTTTATTCTACTAACACCTTTTTTTATTTATTTTTTATAATTCTTTTCACCTCTTTTTATTCCTTTGGACAAACTATTAATTTTGATTCTGATGGATTTGAAACGGATGAAGATTATGGTTCAGACACCTATACTAATGGGAATATAAACATCATTTCTAGCTCAGGAAACCACTACGAACATGATTCTGAAGGAGAAGGTAATTCAAGTGGACTTAACGCAGGTTATTACTATCCTAATGAAACCTTTACAATTGAAACGATTGATGGAAGTGAACTTGATTTCCAATCTTTTTATCATAATGGTTATGGTACTGCCTTCATAAACAAAATTGAAGGTTTTAAAAATGGATACAGTACAGGAACAATAACATCTGGGTTTGTAGATGGTACTAATAATTTAACCTCAGATTTTAATGATGTAGATAAAATCGTAATCACCTCAAATCTTGGTTTTTCTAGCATTTTCGATACATTCGTATTTGGTACAGCGATTGTATCAGATACGACAGCTCCAATTTTTGAAAACGGTACACCAAATGGGTCTTCAGTAACAACCACTGGTTTTACATTATCTACTGATATAGATGAAGCAGGTACAATATACTACGTAATTGTTGCTGATGGAGCTAGTGCACCAACTTCTTCAGAGGTTAAAAATGGAACTGGTAGCGGGGGAACATCTGCCGTAACAAGTGGAAACGCTGTTGTTAATTCAGGAGCATTCAATAATAATTTTAACGTCTTAAGTTTATCGCCAGGTACATCTTATGATGTGTACACCACTGCTCAAGATGATGAAGGCTCACCAAACCTACAGGTAAGCCCTAGCATAATAGATATTACTACTTTAGCTAATCTAGCAACAATTTCCACAACAGCAGCTAGTAGCATTACAACTGCCTCTGCTACGCTAGCAGGAAACGCAACAGCAAATGGTGGAGCATCAATTACTGAAAGAGGAATCGTTTATTCCATTACGAGTACAAATAGCAATCCGTTAATTAATGGTACTGGCGTTACAAAAGACACCAATGGTACGGGGACAGGAGTGTTTTCTGAATCAATTGCTAGTTTGAGTCCAAGTACTCAATATTCTTTTAAAGCGTATGCTACAAACTCTGCAGGGACTTCTTATGGTGCAGTTCAAACGTTTACCACAGCAACACCAGTTGTTTTGGCAACATTAACCACAACAGTTCAAACTGTAGTTACTACTATCTCAGCAAATCTAGGAGGTGGTATTACTGCTAATGGTGGAGGTACAATATCTGAGAAAGGAATAGTGTGGGCACTTACATCAAACCCAACTATAGCAAATACTAAAGTGGCTATGGCAGGTTCTGATTCTAACTTTTCAAACACAGTTAGTTCTCTACCTTCAAATACTACTATTCATGCAAGAGCTTATGCAACCAACTCAGCTGGAACTGCATACGGAAGTAACATTAGTTTTACAACACATCAATTAGGAACAAGTACTTTTACTGGATTAGGAGCAAATGATTCTGGTGGAACTGGTTTTAAGACCAACACAAGTAATACCAACTATGTGATAAGTAACATAATGGCGAATGATGGTACTGATATGTATATCGATCATAGTGTTCTTGGAGAATCCAAAACGTATAGTATAAAAGCAGATGGGGTGAATGCGGAGTCATTTACGTTAGATGTTTTTAATATTTATGGTTATGCAGGTCAAACTTTTGATGAAACAACCAATGTTGTTTTTAAAGATAAAAATGGTACGACCATAAGAACGATGACATTAAATTCTGACAAGTATTTATCTGGTAATGCTACTTCAATATTCTCATATTTTGACAATGGGAATAGTTCACCTGTTAATTCAGTGGCAGAAATTATTTTCACAATAGTTCCTAATTCACCAATCACTTTTGTTGAGAATTGGTCCAACAAGGATATGACAATTTCTAATGTAGTTGCACCCTCTGTTACACCAACAATCACATTTTCTGATATCGGTAAAACCTATAACGATGCCAATTTTAACTTAGGAGCTACTTCTAACTCAGCAGGAACTATTAGTTACTCAGTTGTTGCAGGTGGAACCGGAACAGCAAGTCTATCGGGTACGAATAATGAAACCGTAACTCTAGGAAATGCGGGTACCGTTACTATCCGTGCTTCTCAGGCTGCAAATGGAATATATGGTTCGAGCTCAAAGGACATTACATTAACGATAGGAAAAAAACCTTTGACCGTTACTGCAGAAGCAAAATCTAAAGTATATGG
>NZ_JAQWGB010000189.1 GCF_029238425.1 Flavicella sp. | reverse complement strand
TCTATATATCTTTTTACCTCTTCAAGCTTCCCACTACCAATAAAGGTTTTAGGATGTGGTTTTTCAACATTCTGCACAAATCTCTTTACAGAAACCCCACCCGCTGTTTTTACTAAAAACTCTAATTCATCCAAAAACTCTTTCGCCTTCAAATCATTTTGATGTTGGGTGATTACCCCAATCAAGACGGTTTTCTCAGATGTAACTTTCTTCTTATCAATCATGCTACAAATGTACGATTTTTGTGAAAGAGCCAAGACAAATTAAATACACTTACTTTCTACTTATTTAATTAGCAATTGAACCTCCCTGTTTGATTTAATTATGTACTTTAGATTTTTACCCACAATACTACTTAATGACCCTATCTCCTATCTCTATTGCTTTCTATAATGTTGAAAATTTATTTGATACTGAAGACAGCCCACATACCCTTGACCGGGAATTTACTCCGAAAGGAAAAAAGAAATGGGGTCCTTATCGTTACCAACTAAAAGTTGAAAAACTTGGAAAAGCCATTACTCGTATTGGGGAAGATCATTCGCAACTTCCACCTATTTTTATCGGCTTAGCAGAAGTTGAAAACAGCACCGTTCTTGACGATTTATTAAAATCTGATGCCCTGCAATATTTACCTTATGATTATGTGCATTACGACTCTCCGGATGAAAGAGGAATTGACACTGCGTTATTATTCAACAAAGATCAATTTGAACTGTTAGAATCCAAAGCAATTCCAATCATTGTATACGACTCTAACAACGTTAGAGATTATACAAGAGATATTCTTTATGTAAAAGGGAAATTGAATGATGAAATTATTCATATTTATGTGAATCATTGGCCTTCTAAAAGATCTGGTTTTGATGAAACGCGTAAAAAAAGAATTGAAATTGCTGCAATCTAGCATCAAGAAATAGACAGAATTGAAGAAGCGAATCCAAAAATTGTAATTATGGGCGATTTTAATGACAACCCTGATGACGATAGCATACAAAAACACTTGGTGAATGAAAATTTCCGAAATCCCAGTTTAGAACTCTATAAAAATGGACAGGGAGCCTCTAAGTTTTATGGGCAATGGATGCTCTTTGATCAAATCATTTTATCAAAAAACTTTTTTGAGTCTGAGCCGAATAAGTTCACCTTTCAAAAAGCACATATTTTTAATGTTCCCTTTCTAACAAATCCTAGAGGTAGACACAAATACGAACCCTTTAGAACCTATTCCGGAAAATACTACCAAGGTGGTTATAGTGACCATTTCCCGGTATATGTTCTACTAAAAAACAAAGCATAAAAAAAGCCCGAACTCTATTTTTAGTTCGGGCTTAATGCGTTATTAATTTTGTTACTTTTTAATTACCTTAACTGGTATAGAAAACTTTTTGTTTTTCAAATCTTCAGAAGCTTTTACTACGGACTGGTAGTTCAACCTAGTTTTGATAAAATTAATTATTCTCTCGTCTTTTGAAACAACCATAAGGACCACTATTTCTCCTTTTTGGTTCACTAAAAACTCAACTTTCGCTGAGATAATTCTTTCATTTTCTAAAAAATCAGGATGATCTAATAATCTTTCGATTTCACTTCTTAATTTTTCATTGATTGTCATTGTTTCAGGATTTGCTGCAATCGTTGCAACGGTTCCTAAAACTAGGGCGAACATTACTAAAATGATTTTTTTCATAATTTCTAATTTCTGTTACAAAGATACTTTCAACCTCAAAATAAAAAG
>NZ_JAQWGB010000186.1 GCF_029238425.1 Flavicella sp. | reverse complement strand
CAAAACGCCTTAAAGCAATTATAGGTGATTTGGATACCGATCAAGCGAAGATAGTAAATGATGGAAAGTCTAATAATATTTTAGTCTTAGCGGGACCAGGTAGTGGGAAAACAAAAGTACTGGTACATAAAATTGCAAGTTTGTTGTTATTGGAAGATATCAAGCCAGAGCAATTCCTAATGCTAACTTTTTCAAAAGCGGCTTCCTTAGAGTTTAGAGAAAGAACTAGAAAATTGGTTCCTGAATATTCCGGACTGATTAAGATAACAACCTTTCATGGTTTTTGTTTTCAGTTATTAGGCCAATTGGGTGATCTAGCAAAATCTCAAAATGTAATCAAAGATTGTTTAGAGGCTATCAAAAATGAAGACATTGATATTTCGTCAATTACAAATAAAAGTGTGCTGCTACTAGACGAGGTTCAAGATGTGAATCAAGAGGAATGGGAGCTTATTCAACTCATCATACAAAAATCGGGTAACCTAAGAGTAATCGCAGTAGGGGATGATGATCAAAATATATATGGATTCCGTGGTTCTTCTAATAAGTATATGCTAGACTTCAAAGAAAAATACAACGCAACTCAATATGCGCTGATTAAAAACTATAGAAGTTCTTCAAATATTGTAGAATTCAATAATGAATTACTTAGTAGTATTCCAAACAGATTAAAACAGGAGGTTCTAGAACCAATAAATGGTAAAGCTTCTGCTCAAATTCAACTCATAAAATACAGCAGTTCGTATCTTGAAAAAGCATTAGTGGATCATGTTATTGCAGACAATCATTCGGGTACACGGGCAATCTTAGTTCGAACAAACAAACAGGCTTTAATGCTAAGTACGTTCTTAAAAGATGCGGGACAAAAAACAAAACTAATTACAGGCTTAGAAGGGTTTAGTCTAAGCGATCTATTGGAGCTAAGAACATTTACCGATGCGTTGAAACACACAAAAAATGATGCCGGATTAATTTTTAACAAGGAATGGATAGAGGCTAAAAGAACCTTTAAAAATAAACATGTAGATAGTCCTCACTTCGATACCTGTGTGGCGATTATTCTGAAATTTGAAAAGAATTATGAAAGCCAAAAACAGTTAGTCGATTGGTACGAATACATTCGTGAAATAAAAATGGAAGATGCTATCAATGTCGATGCGAATGCCATCATCATTGCAACCATGCACAAAGCAAAAGGAAAAGAGTTCGACCATGTGTATTTGTTGTTGGAGGACTATGTCTTTAATGATACGGAGGCCAAGCGTGTATTGTATGTGGGCTGTTCTAGAGCTAAAAAAACATTGCAGATTCATTGCAACGCAACGTTTTTTGATAACTTCAAAACAAACAAATTAGCCATTTCAAATTTCCGTGGAATTACAACGCAACCAAATCATTTTGAAATAATCTTAGGCCATAAGGATATTTATTTGGGGTCACAGAAATATAGCACTACTGTAGCTGCAATCAATACGCTAACTTCTGGTGAGCTTCTAAAAAAGGACACGGTTCAGTTTCCGAATAATACAGCTTTGGGATTGGCAAAATTGAATGCTAGAAATGTATTTGTGTTTTCTAAATCTTTTATAGAATATAAGTACAATACCTTCTTAAAGGATGGCTACAAATTATCTAACGGAAACGTTGAATACCTGCTGTATTGGTATGATCCTAAAGATGAGAAAGAATATAAAATAGTATTACCTAAGTTGAGGTTTG
>NZ_JAQWGB010000170.1 GCF_029238425.1 Flavicella sp. | reverse complement strand
TTTGGAATATAAATTTGTTTCAAAACAACAAGAAAATTATACTTATGGAAGCTTATACTGCTGATGATCGAGAGATATTATATAACAAAGTTCAAGAAACATTAAAAAAAGCAAGATCAAATCCAATGACTATTGCCAAACAGAAAAAGTCTGCTGTGGAAGTGGCTTATTTGGAGGAGTTGGAGATAGAAAAGTTTTCTAAAAAATTAAACGATTACAAGCAACTGCCTCTTCAGGCAAAAAGTTTAGATATTTTACAAATCAATCTAGGTTATTTATGCAATCAAGTTTGTAATCATTGTCATGTGAATGCAGGACCCGCTAGGAAAGAGCTGATGTCTGTAGAAACTATGAAGGATTGCTTAAAAGCATTAGATTTAGGTGGTTTCTCCAGTGTTGACTTGACTGGAGGAGCTCCGGAGATTCATCCAGATTTTAAATGGTTTGTAGAACAGTTGTCTGAGAGAAACGTGAAAATTATTGTGAGAAGTAATTTAACAATTCTAACTTTTAGTGAAGAATATCATTACCTACCAGCTTTTTTTAAAGAACATCAAGTTGAGGTTATTGCGTCCATGCCATGTTATACGTTAGAAAATGTGGACAAACAAAGAGGAGAAGGTGTTTTTGATGCTTCTATTGAAGGTTTGCAAATATTGAATAGTGTTGGGTATGGAATTGAAAAGGGGTTGAATCTTCATTTGGTCTATAATCCAGGAGGTCCATCTTTGCCGGGTTCTCAGGAGGGATTGGAGCGAGACTACAAAAGAATGCTAAAGGAAAACTTCTCTATTGATTTTAACAATTTGTATACCATCACCAATATGCCAATCAGCCGTTTTCTAAATGATTTAAAATCAAAGAACAAAGTAGAGGACTATATGAATTTATTGGTTGATAATTTTAATTTAGCAGCCGTTGAAAATGTAATGTGTAGGGATACTATTTCTGTCAGATGGGATGGAGTTATTTTTGATTGTGACTTCAATCAAATGTTGCATTTACCTGTGATAGATAAGGAGTATCAACACATCAAAGACTTTTCTAAAAAGGATCTTGAAAACAGAAACATTTTACTTAAAAACCATTGTTATGGTTGTACAGCCGGTGCTGGGTCTAGTTGTCAAGGTGCAATTTCTTAATGATTTAAAATGAAAAATAATTTAATCGTCATATTTGTTTTTTCTCTAGTGTTTCAAATGACTGCTCAAACCAAAAAGTTTGATAAACTTTTAAAAAGAAGTTTGAAGGAAACAGTGCCTGTCTTGACCGTGGGAGAGATTGATTCTCTAGATAATTATCTGGTGCTAGATACAAGAGAACCAAAGGAATTTGAAACGAGTCATTTAGAGAATTCAGAACAAATAGGTTTTGATTTTTTTAGCATAGACAGTGTATTGCAAAAACACCCTAACAAAGACAAAGCTATTTTAGTGTATTGCTCGATTGGAATCCGCAGTGAAATGATTGGAGAAAAATTGTTAAAGGCTGGCTATAAAAATGTCTACAATTTATATGGAGGTATTTTTGAATGGAAAAATCAATCTAAAATTGTTGTCGATAAAAACGAAACGCCTACTGAAAAAGTGCATACCTTTTCTAAAGAATGGAGCAAATGGTTGACAAATGGAGAAAAGGTGTATGAAAAATAAAAATCTACTCATTCTTTTTACCAGAAACCCTGAGCTAGGGAAAGTTAAAACTAGGTTGGCTGCCTCTATAGGTGATCAAAAAGCATTGGATATTTATAAAGAGTTGTTAAGTCATACTCAAAATATTGCCCTAAATGTCAATGCAGACAAGAATTTATATTATTCAGAATCTGTTGTTAATTTTGATGATTGGGACGAAACTATTTTTTCTAAAAAAGCGCAACGTGGAAATGATTTAGGAGAGAAAATGTTAGATGCCTTTAAGGACGGGTTTTCAAAAGGGTATGAGAAAATTATTATTATTGGATCTGATATTTATGATTTGCAAACATCTCATATCTGCAAAGCCTTTGACGATTTAGAAAAATTTGATACTGTTCTTGGTCCTGCACAGGATGGTGGCTATTATTTATTGGGGACAAAACAATTGATTCCCGAACTGTATAAAAATAAAAAATGGGGAACGGAATCTGTGTTAAAAGACACGATTGCAGATTTAGATGGTTTGTTTTCAGTTTCATTTTTAGAAACTTTAAATGATATTGATGTAATTTCGGATATAAATCCCGACTCATATTTAGGTAAATACCTATGATATGAAAAATCTACTTTTATTTATGTTCGTGTTGATTGGAACTTTTCAATTGACAGAAGCCCAATGTACCAGAGTGGCGCCTTTTGCCGTAGGACCGATTGGAGATTATTCAATCTCGGGAAATGCAACCTTAACCTTTTTAGCAGATGGAACCAAAACGCTTAGTTTTGATTCTAACTTCTCAACGACTTCTGGTCCTGACTTACATGTTTATTTGTCAGAATCAACCATAGTATCCACACCTGGAGGGGTGTTGATTACTCCAAATACGATCGAAGTAGGGGTGTTGAAAAGTGCTACTGGTAGCCAGAGTTATGATTTGACAAATTTAAGTCCTGTTGTTGGGTTGAATGATTACAGTTATGTACATGTGCATTGTAAAATGTATGATCATTATTGGGGGGGAGCTACTTTTACTGCAGAATCTGGTGTTGATTGTGGAAATTTGTCAGTTGATTTGATTGAAGAAGATTTGGTATTGATCTATCCTACACTGGTGACTCAAAATTCTTTTTATATCGAATTGAAAAGTAACCTTAAGGCAAACATATTTTTATATTCGTTGGTAGGAGAATTGATTGAAAGAAAAATTGGGGTTTCGGATGAAATAAATTCTATTGAAACAAGAAATTTACCAAATGGAATTTATATTTTACAAGTGCAATTTGATGGTAAAGTTCGCACTCAAAAAATTATAATAGAAAGATGATAAAAAAAGTAGAGTCTACAGTTTCTTTTTTAAAAGAGCAAGGAATTGAAGATGCCAAAGTTGGAATTATATTAGGAACAGGACTAGGAAAACTGGTGGATTCCATAACAATAGAAAAAACAATACCCTACAATGAGATTCCAAATTTTGCCGTTTCTACTGTAGAGTCACATGCGGGTAATTTAATTTATGGAAGTTTAGGAGGTAAAAAAGTTATAGCGTTGCAAGGACGTTTTCATCTGTATGAAGGCTATTCTTTTTCCGAAATAACATTTCCTGTTCGAGTACTAAAATATGTAGGGATTGAAAATTTGTTAATATCCAATGCTGCAGGGGCTATCAACCCGACCTATAAAAAAGGAGAATTGATGTTGATAGAAGATCATATTAATTTACAAGGAGGTTCTCCATTGGCAGAAAAAGGAATCGAAGAATTTGGTCCTCGATTTGTTGATATGATAGAACCCTATGCCGCTTCTTTGAATTATAAATTAAAGGAAATTGCTCAGTCTAATGACATAAAATTATTTGAAGGAGTATATGCTGCAGTGGTAGGACCTCAATTAGAAACGAGAGCGGAATACAGATATTTAAAAATAATTGGATCGGATGCTGTAGGGATGTCTACAGTGCCAGAAGTAATTGTTGCAAACCAGATGGGATTGCCCTGTGCCGCGATATCGGTGTTAACAGATGAGTGCGACCCAGATAATTTACAACCGATAAATATTCCGGAAATATTGGCGTTTGCAGCAAAGGCTGAACCTAAGTTAGTGGAGTTGTTTTCAAACTTGATTGAGGAATTATAATAAAAATGATAAAGCAAGCTAAAGAATTTTAGGTTGTTATAAATAATAAGAGATATGAGTTATTTAGATACGACACATGATGTGTATAAGGAGGCGGCTTTAACGCCAGATGTTGGACTTTGTTGTACTACAAACCCTATTTGGGAACTGCCAGGATTGAAGATTCCGAAAATCATGCAAGAGATGAATTATGGATGTGGAAGTACTGTGAATGCTAGAGATTTGACAAATTCTCCTAGGGTTTTATATGTTGGAGTTGGAGGAGGAATGGAATTGTTGCAGTTCTCCTATTTTTCTCGTCAAAAAGGAGGTGTGATTGGAGTGGATGTGGTGGACGAAATGTTAGAGGCTTCAAAGAAAAACTTTAAAGAAGCCGAAGCTCAGAACTCTTGGTTTAAAAGTGAATTTGTAGAGCTGGTAAAAGGAGATGCCTTACAATTAAATGTTGCTGATAATAGTATTGATGTAGCTGCTCAAAACTGTTTATTTAATATTTTCAAAGCGGATGATTTAAAAAAAGCGATCTCAGAAATGTATCGTGTGTTAAAGCCACATGGACGTTTGGTAATGAGTGATCCTACTTGTGAGCAACCAATGAACGAAACATTGAGAAACGATGAACGATTGAGAGCTCTTTGCTTGAGTGGAAGTTTACCGATTGCTGAATATGTGAAAATGTTGACGGATGCCGGATTTGGAACTATTGAAATTAGAGCAAGAAAGCCCTATAGAATATTAGATCCAAAAAATTACCCAACCGATGAATTGATTTATATAGAATCTATAGAAGTGGCCGCCATAAAAGACCCAATGCCTGAGGATGGACCTTGTATTTTTACTGGTAAGGCAGCAATCTATTATGGTGAGGAAGATTTCTTTGATGATGGTAAAGGACATACCTTAATAAAAAATCAACCATTAGCAGTTTGCGACAAAACAGCTGGAGCTTTAAAAGCTTTAGGAAGAGACGATATTTATTTTAGCGAGTCTACCTTCCATTACGATGGAGGTGGGTGTTGCTAAAACAAGGAGTTATAATTATCTTTATCCTAGTCGTAAACCGACTAGGATTTTTTTTATGGTAGAAATTTGGAACTTATTTAAATATTCATTCATCGGATATGGCAATTATTTAGTTGAGGAGATTTTACACCCTTCCTGGGATAATTATTTCTATGCCTTATTGGTGATTTCTCTATTTGTTTGGGGACTAGAGATGTTTTTTCCTTGGAGAAAAAATCAAAAAATTATTAGAAAGGACTTCTGGTTGGATACATTTTATATGTTTTTCAATTTTTTTATTTTTAATATGATTGCATATATAGCCCTTTCTTCAGCTGCAGAAAATTTCTTTTTGTCTGTGCTTTCCTTTTTTTCTACAGAATTAAATTCTTTGCAATTGTTTGATGTAAACAGCTTTCCTTTCGTGCTTAGATTGTTGCTGTTTTTTGTAATAACTGATTTTGTGC
Source organism: Flavicella sp. (assembly GCF_029238425.1). Classification (GTDB taxonomy): domain Bacteria; phylum Bacteroidota; class Bacteroidia; order Flavobacteriales; family Flavobacteriaceae; genus Flavicella. The sequence continues at coordinate 2,837 of NZ_JAQWGB010000170.1, read as the reverse complement.
AATGGGGAATTCATAGATTATTGCATGCTAATAAGTGGTTGTGGAATTTTCATAAAGTTCATCATTCTGTAAAAGAAATGGGCTTTGCGGCTCATTTAAGATATCATTGGATGGAAACTATAGTATACAGGACCCTATTGTATATTCCTCTTGCTTTGATTGGAGGGTTTCATGTGGATGATGTTATTTTTGTACATCTATTTGCCTTAACGATTGGGCATTTAAATCATGCCAATGTAAAATTGAATTATGGACCTTTAAAATATATTTTCAATAATGCTGAAATGCATATTTGGCATCATTCAAAAGAATTACCAGAAGGGAATAAACATGGGGTCAATTTTGGTATTTCCTTAAGTCTCTGGGATTATATTTTTAGAACCGCACATGTGCCGCATTCGGGCAGGGATCTTGAGTTGGGGTTTGACAAAGATGAAAAATTCCCTAAAGATTTCTTGCATCAGGAAATGTATCCTTTTAAGGAATAATATTTTCTTTTTAGAGGTCTCGTTTTCGAATTAAATCAATTTCTCTTAAGTCATTTTTTACATTATACAAGAACTTAAATTATTCGTTCTTAAATCCTTCGTGTTTAATTTTAATTGCTTTGTATTGATTAAAAGAAATTTAGTAGATTTACATTCGAAATATTAAGAAATAAATTAAACCTTATAAACTATGAGAAAATCATTTATTGCATTAGCACTTTTAGTAGTTACTAGTTCTGCGTTCCTTACATCATGTGCTGAGTCAGTTAAACAAAAAACTTTAGATAAAATTTTAGCACAAAAAACCATTGTAGTTGGTACTACTGGTCAGCAATTTCCATTTACATTCAAAGGAGCATCAGGTGAGTTAGAAGGGATTGATATTAAAATTGCAAATTATTTAGCTAAGGAATTAGGAGTTGCTGTTAAGTATGAAGTAATGGATTTTGAAAATTTAATTCCAGCGGTGCAAAACGGTCAAGTTGATATCGTATTTTCTGGAGTTTCAATTACTACAGAAAGAAATGCAAAAGTTGTTTTTCCAGGAGTATATTTTAAAAGTGGAAAATCAATTTTAACTAAAAGTAAAAAATTATCTAAAGGAGATGCTGAACATGTAAATATCTCTACAGTTACCTTGGCTACTACCAAAGGGACAACAAGTGAAGAGTTTGTTAAAAATAGATTCCCTAATGCTCAATTGGTATTGGTTGAGAACAATGCAGAAGCTATTGCTTTATTAGGAGCTGATGAAGTTCATGGTATTGTTGCTGATTTTGAAACTTGTGAGAGTCTTGCTTTTGGATATGAAGAAAGCTTCTTGTATTACAATAATATTTCTAAGTCAACAGAAAAAGAATTTATCAGCCCAGTAATTGCAGCGCATGACAACCACTTTACAAACTTAATAGCTAACTATATTACTAGAATCAACGCAGAAGATAAGTCTGAAACAATAGATGAAATTTGGTATGAATACGCTAAATAAAAAGTCATAAAGATTATAAAAAAAGCTCCTTATTAAGGAGCTTTTTTTATGCCTTGTTATTAGAAATACTGCCCAATCCCGAACACCATTCCATGAGAATTTTCAGTAAGTCCAACACCATAGTCAATTCTAAAGACAGCATTGACTATTTTTTTGTGAATGAACCTCAGACCTAAGCCAGAGAAAACAACAATATTATCAGAGTTGACAAAATCATTTAAGCTACCTCCAGGCGTACGCCATGATCCAGAATCGATAAAAGCATTTCCTTGAATAGCAAAAATTGGAGTGTCGATCACAGAGTGTCTGTATTCCGCATTCCAAACAATAGATCCAGTTCCTCTATCAATAATATTTCCAACTCCTCTAATGTTTACATTATTATCCAAAGCAAAAGGAGCGAAAGGCGAGTCGTTGTTGGTGGCCAAACCTATTCTTAAACGCGTGGCAAAATTCCCACGGTTTTTGATTCTTTTGTAGTATAAAATATCATTCCAACCGATCAAGAAATTTGGAGAGGATACGTTGGTTTCAGATGTTACATATTGGAAATTAAAAATGTCTTTAAATCCAGAAACATATTGGTAATGATACGTAAGGTTATCATGCTGATATATTAATTTATACAACACCTTATCTTCAATTAATTCATCAATTGGTGGACTCACATCGCCCTCTACTGGCACATACTTATAATCTTCTCTAAAAATATTGACACCGGCACTAAATCTGTTTTTGGCATCAATTTCATAGAGTGCTAGTACTTCATAGGAAGTGTTGTTGTATTTGTAATCTACAGTTCCTTGTTCAAAAAACACGGGTTCTAAAGAGGTGAAGTTTTGATAACTTAAACCTACGCCAAATTTTTTAGAGAATAAATAAGGCGCCTGAAAACTGATGCGATAGGAATCATAAATATCTTTTTGATAAAATCCTCCTAGTACCATCCCCTTACCAAATAAATTATATTCTGTCAAACCAACTCTATAGGCTACCTCTTCATTGTTTGTGGTATACACATTGAATAAAGGAATGATGGAAAAACTTTCTTCTATTTCAAATATTACTTGAGACTCTTGCCCATTTTGTTTGATGCTATAACTAGCATGTGCCACCGCTGGTAATCTTTTTAAGAATTTCACATCATTTTCTACAACACTAGAATCTAATTTGGTGTTGGGTTTGGTGCTCACTACCTTTTTTAAAAAGCTCGGTTTGATTTTTTTGATCCCTATAAATTGAACTTCCGAAATCAATTTGTCCTGAGCTGAGATGGAACTAAAACAAAAAAATAAAAAGATAAAGTGGTAAGCTAATTTCCGCATTTATTTAGGGTTGAGAAGAAAAGAATTCTTTAATAG